>JALRLM010000290.1 GCA_023254435.1 Hydrocarboniphaga sp. | reverse complement strand
GTAAAGATTGTTGAAGCGCGTCGCCACGTCGCGCGTCAGCTCCAGATGCTGCTTCTGATCGTCACCGACCGGCACCGCGTGCGCCTGATACAGCAGGATGTCGGCCGCCATCAGCACCGGGTAGTCGAACAGGCCGGCGTTGATGTTGTCGACATGCTTCGCGCTCTTGTCCTTGAACTGCGTCATGCGGTTGAGCTCGCCCATCTGCGTGTAGCAGTTGAGGATCCAGGCCAGACGCGAATGCGCCGCCACGTGGCTCTGCACGAACAGCGTGTTCCTGGCGGGATCGAGGCCGCAGGCGATGTACAGCGCCAGAAATTCGTAGCAGCGCTCGCGCAGCACTTTCGGGTCCTGTCGCACGGTGATGGCGTGCAGGTCCACGAGCATGTAGTAGCAGTCGTAGGTCTCGGACAGCGGCACCCAGTTCTTGATCGCGCCCAGGTAATTGCCGAGCGTGAGCCGGCCCGAGGGCTGGATGCCGGAGAGAACGATGGGACGTTGCGTGGAAGCCATGCGTTGAAACCCGAGAATGACGATGTGGAAGTCGGTGCGACGACGAGATGTTTTAGTACAGCGACGCGCCTTCGATGCCGAAGAGCATGAACAGCAGCCCCTGACTGATCACCAGCGGCCAGAACAGCAGCTCGCGGAACAGCAGCAGCACGCCCAGTACGATGAAGAAGGCATAGGGTTCGACCTTCGCCAGCGCCATCGCCTGCCGCATCGGCAGAACGCTGATGAGGATGCGCCCGGCGTCCAGTGGCGGCAACGGCAGCAGGTTGAGCACGAGCAAGGCGAGATTGATCGACACGCCGGCCACGCCCATGTAGCGCAGGCCCACCCAGCTCGGCGCATCGGGGCCAAACACGATGGTGAACTTGATCAGCGCAGCCCAGAACACCGCCATGGCGATGTTGGCGGCCAGGCCTGCGGCCGCCACCTTGGCCAGATCGCGCTTGGGGTGATGCAGGCGCGAAAAGTCGATCGGAATGGGCTTGGGCCAGCCCATCAGAAAGCCGCCGATCGTGATCAGAATGCCGGGCACCAGCACGGTGCCGATGGGATCGACCAGCTTGAGCGGATTCGCCGACAGGCGTCCCGTCGCCACGCCCGTCATGTCCCCGCAGGCGCGCGCCGCGAAGCCGTGCGCCATCTCGCGCAGGGTAATGGCGAACAGGACCGGCAGCGCCCAGACCGCCAGTTTCTGGGCGATCGAAAAATCGTCGAAAAGCATGCCTTATTCCGTGAATATGCCCTGGACAGGGCCCTTGCCCTCGCGAATCACGCGAGCCTGACCTTCCGACAGATCGACCACCGTGGTCGGCTCCAGCCCGCAGTTGCCGGCGTCGAGCACCACGTCGACCTCGCGCATGAGGCGTTCCTCGAATTCACGCGGATCGTTGACGGGCAGCGATTCGCCCGGAAACTGCAGCGTGCAGCTGATCAGCGGCTCGCCCAACGTGGCCAGCAGCGCCTGCGTGACCGGATGCTCCGGGATGCGGATGCCGATGGTCTTGCGCTTCTCGTGCGCCACACGGCGCGGCAGTTCCTTGGTTGCCGGCAGTACGAAGGTGTACGGCCCCGGCGTGAGCTGGCGCAGCAGGCGGAACTGCCAGTTGTCGACGCGCGCGTAGGTGGCGATCTCGGACAGGTCTCGGCACACCAGCGTGAACTGATGCTCCTTGTCGAACTTGCGGATTCGCCTCAGGCGCTCGGCGGCGGCCTTGTCGTCCAGGTGGCAGCCCAGCGCGTAGCAGGAATCGGTGGGGTATGCGATCACTGCGCCCTGGCGCAGATGCACCGCGGCCTGCGCGAGCAGGCGGGCCTGAGGATTGATCGGGTGGAGTTCGAACCAGTTCGCCATTCGTCATTGTACCGCCTCGGGCCGCTTGCGACCGCCGACGTATAATGGCGGCCATGAAGACTTTGCTCGATCTGCTGCCTGCGGCGGCTTTTTTTGGCGCGTATCTCTACGGCGGCATCTACACGGCGACCGGCGTGCTCGTCGCATCCCTGTTCTTCGTGGTGATCGTCTATCGCCTGTGGAAGAAGGAGTGGCACAAGACCCACCTGATCACGGCCATCGTCGCCGGCGTCATGGGCGGGCTCACGCTGTACATTCACGATCCGGCCTTCATCAAGCTCAAGCCGACGGTGCTCTACGCCGTGTTCTCCGTCGCGCTGCTGGGCAGCCACGTGATCGGCGGCAAGGTGCTGCTGGCGCGTATTCCGCAGGCCACGTTCCAGCTGCCGGAGCCGGTCTGGCGCCGCGTGAATCTGGCCTGGGCGGTGTTCTTCGCGATCTGCGCCGTGCTCAACTACTACGTGGCCATGAGCTACGACGAGGTCACCTGGGTCAAGTTCAAGACTTTCGGGTTCACCGCGCTGATGTTCGTGTTCATGCTCGCGCACGCGCCTTTTTTGATGCGCTACCTGCAGCAGGACGAGCCGCAGCAGCCCTGAGCGCTCCGGCGCCCGCTTCTTTCCCTTCTCGAGTCCGACACCACCGATGCTCTACATGATTCTGGGGCAGGACCGCCCCAACAGCCTCGAAGCGCGCCTGGCCGCGCGCCCCGCCCACGTCGCCCGCCTCAAGGAAATGCAGAGCCTGGGCCGCCTGGTGCTGGCCGGCCCGCTGCCGATCGCCGATGCGCCCGACCTCTCGGCCGGCGCCGCGGGCAGCCTGGTGGTGCTGGAGTTCGAAACCCTGGCCGAGGCCGAAACCTGGGCCCGCGCCGATCCGTATATCGAGGCCGGCGTCTACGAGCAGGTGACGGTCAAGCCCTTCCTCAAGGTGCTGCCGGCGTGAGCGAGCGGCTGGAGCGCATCCGCGCGGCGCTCGAAGCGCGATTCCAGCCGGCCAGCCTGACGCTGGAGGACCAGAGCCATCTGCACGCCGGTCATGCCGGCGCGGCCAGCGGACGCGGGCACTTCCATGTCCGCATCGTCGCCGAGGCTTTCGGCGGGCTGGCGCCGCTGGCGCGCCATCGCGCGGTCTACGCCGCGCTGGGCGCGCTGATGGACACCGACATCCACGCACTGTCGATCGAGGCGCGCACGCCGGCCGAAGCCGGCGCCTGATTCGCCCGGCTACGGCGCCAGTTCGGACGCCGTCGCCGATGCCGCGCTGGGGCCGTCGGCGGCGGTCAGATGGTTGCTGCCGTCGGCGACCAGCAGGGCCGTTCCGAAGCTTTCGACTTCGCTGCTGCTGGCGATGGTGTCGGAATACCACCACTCGCCCTGGACGCGCTCGGTCGTGACGTCGAGCAGCAGATATCCCTTCCTCGCCAGGTCGACGTACTTCATGTGCGGATTCAGCACGCGCAGCAGGTCCTGCACCGACGCCAGCTGGTCGAGCCCGGGCGAGGTCACCGAGGTGGCGACGAACTCCACCGCCAGCGAGCCGGCGCCCGTGAGCGGGTTGTAGACCAGCGGATTGCTCGGGTCGCGCGACAGGTCCATGCCCCAGGATGTGTGGATGTCGCCGGTCAGCACCACCACGTTGCCACCGCCCACACTCTCGATCAGGTCGAATACGCGCGCGCGCTCGGCGCGATAGCCGTCCCACTGATCGGCGTTGATGATGAGACCGCCCGTGCTGACGACGGGCAGCCCGTTGATGAGATCCTGCAGCGCCTCGATCGGCAGGCCGGTCAGCACCGACAGCTCGGGCAAGCCCAGGATGCGCAGCTGACCGAACATCACCTGCTGCCCCAGCAGCTTCCAGCGCGCCGGCGTGGTCGATAGCGCATCGGACAGGAATTGCAGCTGCTCGTCGCCGAGCAGGTGGCGGCTGTCGTCGTTGATGCTGGCCGCATCGGTCAGACCGGCCTGCTGGTCGCGACCGTAGAGCCGGGTGTCGAGCATCACCAGTTCGACCAGATCGCCGTAGCGGAACTGGCGCCAGATGCGCTGCGGGTTGGCGGCGTCCGGCACGCGGATGGGCAGCCATTCCTGATAGGCCTGGATGCCCCAGGCCTTGCGCTGCGGCCAGCTGCCTTCGGTGCCCTCGGTGTGATTCTCGGCCCCGTCGCGCCAGCTGTCGTTGGTGGTCTCGTGATCGTCCCAGACCGTGATGAAGGGGTGCTGGCGATGCACTTCCTGCAGATCCGGATCGAGCTTGTACTGGGCGTGACGCGTGCGGTAGTCGTCCAGCGAGACGATTTCGTGGGCCGGCTCGTACTCGCGAACGCTGCCGTATTCACCGGTGCCGTATTCGTAGATGTAGTCGCCCAGGTGCAGCACCACATCGATATCGGCACGCCGCGCCAAGGCCTTGTAGGCGCTGAAATAGCCGTGCGCGAGGCTGGAGCACGACACCACGCCGATGCGCAGGCGGTCGATGCCGCCCTCGGGCGCGGTGCGCGTGCGGCCGATGGGCGACTGCACGTCACCGACCGAGAAGCGGTAGTAGTAGGTGGTGCCGGGCTGCAGGCCGTCCTGGTCGACCTTGACCGTGTAGTCGCGCTCGGGGCCGGTGGAAAAGCCGCTGCGCTGCACGACCTGGCTCAGTGCCGTGTCGAGCGCGACCACCACCTCGCCGGTCAGCGTCCGGGCTTCAGACGGGGTCACGCGCGTCCACAGGATCACACGATCGCTCAGCGGATCGCCCGACGCCACGCCGTGCCGGAACTCCACCTGCCCCGCGCCGCCATCGCCGGAGTCGCGACCGCCGTTGGCGGTACAGCCTGGCAGGAAGGGAGCCGCGACCAGCGCACTGGAGGCCGCTCCCGCGCGGCGCAGAAAATCACGGCGCGACAAGCCGCGCTTGCGCGGCCGCTGACGACGGGCCTTGCCCATACAACCCCCTGAGTGCGTGGTGAGCCCCTGCCCCGGCCCAAAACGAATCGGCCGCCGTAAACGGCGACCGATCATGGTCAGGCTGGCGGAGGCGGTCCCTGGCGGACCTTATCGATTAGGAATCCGCGCACTCTAGAGCGGGCCCGTGACGGACCCGTGACGAGCTCGTCACGCCGGCCTCAGGCGCCCTGCCGCCGCAGGTTCTTCTCCTGGAGGATCACCGCCGCGATCTCCTCGATCGAGATATTGGCCGAATTGATGAAAGGCACGTTCTGCTTGCGGTACAGGCTCTCGGCCTGACGCAGTTCGTAGGCGCACTGAGGCAGCGAGGCGTACTTTGACCCCGGGCGACGCTCGGTGCGGACCTGATGCAGGCGGTCGGCATCGCTGGTCAGGCCGAAGCACTTGCCGGCCAGACCCTTGAGCGAGGCCGGCAGCTTCTGCGCCTCGAGATCCTCTTCGGTCAGCGGGAAATTGGTGGCGAAGATGCCGTACTGCAGGGCCAGGTAGAGCGTGGTCGGCGTCTTTCCGCAGCGGGAGGGCGCGATCAGGATGATGTCGGCCCGGGTCAGGTCGCGCGTGCTCTGGCCGTCGTCGTGCTCCATGGCGTAGTTCATGGCGTCGATGCGCGCGTTGTAGCGCTGCGTGTCGGACATTCCATGCGCCCGGCCCGGGGCGTGAATCGACTTCAGACCCAATTCAGCCTCAATAGCTGGAATATAGGTGTCGAAAAAATCCAGGAACAGGCCCTGACACCCGCGAAGTATGGAGCGGATCTCGTCGCTGACCGTGGTCGACAGAACGATGGGACGGCTACCCTGGGAGGCTAGGTGGTTGATATAGTCAACCGTATTGCGTGCTTTGTCGGGGGAATTGATGAACGGCAAAGTCGTTTTCTTGAAGTCGACGAGTTCGAACTGAGTCAGCAAGGTTCCGCCGAGAGTCTCGGCGGTGATGCCCGTTCCATCCGAAACGAAAAACACGTAGCGCTGATTGCTCATGAGGTCTGGGTTCTGCCCGGATCGGTGATTCCTCTGGGGCATGCATTGTGCAGCAAGCTTGCCGCATCGCCCAAGGTACCTACGTTCTTCTAGTTGTATTCAGCATCCACCAGCAGCCGGAGTTCAAAGCAAAATGGGAAGCGACCATAACCTTGGTGCCATGAGCCGTAATGTTCTGTGGTATTCGCAGCTCGGCATGAAGGACGTCGAGATCGTGGGCGGCAAGAACGCCTCGCTGGGCGAAATGATCGGCAATCTGGCCGCCTCGGGTGTCAAGGTGCCCAACGGCTTCGCCACCACCGCTTCGGCCTACCGCGAGTTCCTGGCCTTCGAGGGCCTGGCCGACCGCATCAATGCCATGCTCGACGCGCTCGACGTCGATGACGTGCACGCCCTGGCCAAGACCGGCAAGGAGATTCGCGAGGCCGTCATCAAGGCGCCCTTCCCGGCCGACCTGGAAAAAGAAATCCGCGCCGCCTACGACGTGCTGCTGGCCGAGAGCACTTCGGAGATTTCGGTCGCCGTGCGCTCTTCCGCCACCGCCGAAGACTTGCCCGACGCCTCGTTCGCCGGTCAGCAGGAAACCTTCCTCAACGTCCAGGGCATCGACAACGTGCTCAAGGCGATCAAGGAAGTGTTCGCCTCGCTGTTCAACGACCGCGCCATCAGCTACCGCGTGCACCAGAACTTCGCCCATAGCCAGGTCGCCCTGTCGGCCGGCGTGCAGCGCATGGTGCGCTCCGCGGTGAACGGCAGCATTGTGCTTTGAGTAGAACTCACTTTCAGCGTT
>JALRLM010000241.1 GCA_023254435.1 Hydrocarboniphaga sp. | reverse complement strand
GCGTCGCCACCTTCCATGCGAGCGAGCCGTTGCTCGAAGGCCTGCACGGTGGGATTGGTGAAGCGGCTGTAGACGTTGCCTTCGCGCTGCCCGAGAAAAGTCGCGGCCGCTTCGGCGGCACTGCGATAGACATAACTCGAGGTTGGATAGATTGCGGGCGAATGCTCCATCTGCTCGCTGCGCCGTTCGGCGTGGCGTATGCCCAGCGTGGCAAAACCCCAGCTGGCGCTGGGATCGAGTGCGGATTCGGGATCTTGATCGTCGATGCTCATGGCGTCTCTCGTCGCATGAACACGTCGGTGCTCATGCCCAAAGGCAAACGGCACCTGCTGTCCGTTTAGCCGTATTTGTTTGCCATCCGCCGTCGACGGCTGGATGGCTGCGCCCGCAAGCAGGATTCAAATCGGCGCGAGGGAAAGTCTAGGCCGCTGCGACGATGGTCGCAACGGCCCGGGCGAACGAGACGGTGTCAGCCGACGCCGGCGTTCTGCAGCTCGATCACCGACTGCGGTGCGCGCTGGCGCTTGGCCTTGGCGGCATCGGAGCGGAACAGCTCGAGCTGGCTCAGATATTCGGCACTGATGTCCTGGGTGATGTATTCGCCCGTGAACACCGAGCAGTCGAAGCGCTGGATCTGCGAATGCTTGTGGCGCACGGCTTCGATCAGGTCGGGCAGATCCTGGAAGATCAGGCGATCGGCGCCGAGCAGTTTTTCGAGCTCTTCGACAGTGCGGCCGTGGGCGACGAGTTCGCTGGCCGTGGGCATGTCGATGCCGTAGACGTTGGGGTAGCGCACGGGCGGCGACGCCGAAGCGAAGTACACCTTCTTGGCGCCGGCATCGCGGGCCATCTGGATGATCTCCTGGCTCGTGGTGCCACGCACGATGGAGTCGTCGACCAGCAGCACGTTCTTGCCGCGGAACTCGACGTCGACCGGATTGAGCTTCTGGCGAACGCCCTTCTTGCGCTGGGCCTGGCCCGGCATGATGAAGGTGCGGCCGATGTAGCGATTCTTGATGAAGCCTTCGCGGTAGTTCACGCCCAGTCGCGAGGCCAGCTCGGCGCCGGCGACGCGCGAGGTGTCCGGAATCGGAATCACCACGTCGATGTCGTGTTCGGGCCACTCGCGCAGGATCTTCTCGGCGAGCTTGATGCCCATGCGCAGACGCGCCTTGTAGACGTAGATGTCGTCGATCACCGAGTCCGGACGCGCCAGATACACGTACTCGAAGATGCACGGCGAATACACCGGACTGACCGCGCACTGACGCTTGTGAAGCTTGCCTTCCATGTCGATGTAGATGCACTCGCCCGGCGCGACGTCGTCCTCGAACTCGTAGCCCAGCGCGTCGAGCGCCACCGATTCCGAGGCGATCATGTATTCGCGGCCATTGGGCGTATCGCGCCAGCCGTAGCAGATCGGGCGGATGCCGAAGGGATCGCGGAAGCCGATCAGGCCGTAGCCCGTGATCATCGCAGTGACGGCGTAGGCACCGCGGCAGCGGCGATGCACGCCCGAGACGGCGGCGAAGATGTCGTCCGCCGTCAGGCGCAGACGGCTCTGCACGAGCAGTTCGTGCGCGAACACGTTGAGCAGGACTTCGGAGTCCGACTCGGTGTTGAGATGGCGGCGATCTTCGGCGAACAGCTCCTGCTTGAGCTCTTCGGCATTGGTCAGGTTGCCGTTGTGCGACAGCGAAATGCCGAACGGCATGTTGGTGTAGAACGGCTGCGCCTCGGCCGAGCTGCTGGCGCCGGCGGTGGGATAGCGCACGTGGCCGATGCCGATCGGCCCGCGCAGGCGCGCCATGTGATCGTCCTTGTTGAAGACGTCGCGCACGAGGCCGTTCTCCTTGCGCAGGTACAGCCGCGAGCCCTCGTTGGTGATGATGCCCGCCGCATCCTGGCCGCGATGCTGGAGCATGGTCAGGGCGTCATACAGTTCCTGATTGACGTTGGAGTGCGAATAAATGCCGACGATGCCGCACATGGTGACCTCGGAAAACCAGAAAGTGAAAAGCTAGAAAGAGGAAGGCGACGCATCCGACCAGTCGCCCGGCTCGGATTCGGAAGCCGAGCGCAGCTGATCGAGCCAGCGCTCCGGAATGACGATGGCCAGGCCGTCGGCCAGCCACTGAAAATGGGGCAGCAGCACCGACTGGTTCCACCAAGGGTCCTGCTTGAGCGGCGTGGCGCCCCCCAACAGCAGGAAGGCGCCCACGAGCAGGCCGCCACGCAGCAGGCCGAAACCGCCGCCCAGGGTGCGGTCGGTGGACGACAGCGCGCTGGCGCGCAACGCGCGCACGATCAGGGAGGTGAAGATGCCGCCGACCAGCAGGCCGCCGAAGAACAGCAGCGCATAGGCGCTGACTTTGCGCACCGAAGGCACGCTGATGTAGGGCTCGAGCCAGTGCCCGAACGGTGCGGCGAAGCGCAGGGCCAGCCAGAACGCCAGCGCCCAGGTCAACAGGCCGAAGACTTCGCGGGCGAAGCCGCGCAATAGCCCGACGATGACCGATACCAGCAGCAGCGCCAGGATGCCGTAATCCACCCAGATCATCATGCGTCCAACTCGCGGCGGAATCCTATTTTAACACTCCGATGACGGCTGACAGGCCTGTTGTCGGACCAAAAGCCTAGAGAAAATCTGGACCTGCCCGTCCGGACCGGCCGTTCGGGTGTGCCGATGCCGTGGAAATGGGAGCGCTCGCGGCCCTTTCAATGGCCGCGCTACCACCGCTTGGCGCCGCGATGCTCGCCTGCGGGTCAGCCCAGGCGGGCCAGCAACGCCTGCTCCACCGCCGAGCGCTCAGCCGGGACTTCGACCACGCCCTGCAAGCCACCCTTGACGATGATGTCGGGGTCCTTGAGACCGTTGCCGGTCAGCGTGCAGACCACGGTCGAACCCTGCGCGATCCTGCCGGCCTTGATGTCTCGAATGGCGCCGCACAGCGAAGCGGCCGAGGCCGGCTCGCAGAACACGCCGTCGGTTTCGGCCAGCAGGCGCTGGGTGGCCAGGATGTCGGCGTCGACGCATTCGTCGAACCAGCCGCCCGACTCCTTCTGCACCGCCCAGGCCAGGTCCCAGGACTGCGGATCGCCGATGCGGATGGCGGTCGCCACCGTCTCGGGATTGCGCACCGGCGCGCCGCGCATGAACGGCGCGCTGCCGGCAGCCTGGTAGCCGACCATCTTCGGGCGGCCGTCGACGAGCTTGCTGCGGTCGTAGCCGCGCAGTTCGGCGGTCAGTACGTTGGCGGCGGTCTCGAAGCCC
>JALRLM010000231.1 GCA_023254435.1 Hydrocarboniphaga sp. | reverse complement strand
AGGCTTCGAGCGCGGACAGCGTGCCCTCGGGTCGCGTGAAATCGATCAGTACGTCGAAGTCGTCGCTGGCAGCGCGCAGATCGGACACGAGTTTGACCTCGCCGGCCACGATCTGGCCCTGCGTGGGCGCGTCGGCACGGTCGAGGGCGGCGCCAAGGCGCAGGCTGGCATGCAGCGGTACAGCGTCGAGCAGCGCGCGGCCCATGCGGCCGGCGGCTCCGAGAATGGCGATTCGGGTCTGGGTCATGAGGCTCTCCGAGGGGGCGCCATTCTACGACCCGCCGGCGACCGGCGGTTGACCGCCCGAGGCGCGGCTACAGGCCGAGCTTCTTGGCCTGCTGCCAGCGCGCTTCCATGGCGTCGAGCCGCTCGGGCGAGCCCAGTGGCGGCAGGCCCTCAGGCTGCGCCATCACGTGCGCATAGCGGCGACGGAACTTGTCGTTGGCGCCGGCCAGCGCCGCCGCCGGATCCACGCCCAGGTGACGCGCCAGATTCACCACGACGAACAGCAGATCGCCGAGTTCGTCCTGACGTCGCGCCGGCGTCTGGTCCACGGTTTCGCGCAGCTCGGCGATTTCTTCGGCCAGCTTGTCCCAGAGCGGCGCCAGCTCGTGCCAGTCGAAGCCTTCGCGCGCGGCGTCGTCCTGCAACTGGCGGGCGATCGACAGTAACTCGCTCACAGCCGGCCTCCGTCTCGCCACAGCTCCACGGTCTCGCAGAAGTTGCGCAACATCCCGGCGGTGGCTCCCCAGATGCGATGCTCGTCGAACAGCACTTCGAAGAACGGCGTCTTGACGTTCTCGCGCACGAAGAATTTTCGTTCGTAGCTGGCCGAATCCAGCAGCAGCGACAAGGGCACTTCGAAGATCGTCGCCACTTCGGCGGCGTCGGCGTGCAACTCGGGCGGCTCGCGCACGATGCCGACCACGGGCGTGACGCGATAGCGCGTGATGGTCGGATAGTCGTCGAGATAGCCGATGACCTCGACGTGCTGGCGCGGCAGGCCGATCTCCTCCTCGGCTTCGCGCAAGGCATTGTCGACGGCCGATACGTCGGTATCGTCGCGCCGCCCACCCGGGAACGCGATCTGGCCCTTGTGACTACGCAGCGACTCGGAACGCCGAGTCAGCAGCACGGTCGGCCCCTGCTCGCGTACGAAGATCGGCACGAGCACGGCGGCGCGCTTGAAGCCCGAAAACCACTCGGGCTTGATGAGCCTGTCGGCATTGAGCGGCAGTTCCAGACGCACGATCGGACGCGGCTCGGCCTCGCTGCTGCCGGCCAGCGCGGCACGCAGCTGGCGCTCCCACAGCGGAACGTGGGCGCCAGTGTCGGCGCCGTCACCGTCGCGTGGCATAGTGGGGTCCGTCTCAAACGCCAAGCCCGTTCCCTCCATGGAACATTCCGCAGATCAGCAGCGGCTGTCGCTGCGCCAGCTCGACGAGGCCGAAGCGCGGCCCAAGGGCAGCGCGTTCCGCGCCTTTCGCCGGGTCGAAGGCACAGCACAAGAAGGCCGCGATTTTCTCGTGCTGCATCACCAGCGCGACCGTGCGCTCATCGATGCACTGCGTGCACAGCAGCGCATCTACTCATCGACCGTGAACCTGCTGCTGCTGTCACCGGATTTCGCCGAGGTCGTGCGCACTCAAATGCGCCGCATGACCACGGAGCCGGCCGAGTAACCGGCACCGAAAGCGCACAGCACGCCGACATCGCCGGGCACAAAACCCTGGCTGTGCTTGTGGAAGGCGATCACCGAGCCCGCCGAACTGGTATTGGCGTACTCGTCGAGAATCACCGGCGCCTCGCTGCGATCGGCATCGCGGTCGAGCAGCTTGCGCACGATGAACTCGTTCATCGACAGGTTGGCCTGGTGCAGCCAGAAGCGCTTGACCTGCTGCGGCGTGAGCTGCAGATCGGCCAGATGCGATTCGATCAGCGTGGCGACCATCGGCACCACTTCCTTGAACACCTTGCGGCCTTCCTGGCGGAACAGCACGTCGTCCCAGCTGCGCTGGGGCGACTCGGCCGAGTTGAGGAAGCCGAAGTTGTTGCGGATGTTGCTTGAGAACTGCGTCTGCAGGCGCGTACCCAGGATCTCGAAGCGCTTGGTCGACACCGACGATTCCACCGACTCGACCAGCACGGCCGTGGCGGCGTCGCCGAAGATGAAATGGCAGTCGCGATTGCGCCAGTTCAGATGCCCGGAGCAGATTTCGGCGCTGACCACCAGCGCGCACTTGGCGCTGCCGTTGCGCACCGCGTCCACTGCGGTCTGAATACCGAACGCCGCCGAGGCGCAGGCGACGTTCATATCGTAGCCATAGCCCTTGGCGCCCAGCGCGGCCTGCAGTTCCACCGCCATGGCCGGATAGGCACGCTGCATGTTGGAGCAGGCCATCAGCACGCAATCGACGTCCTCGGGCTTGCGGCCCGCGGCTTCGATGGCCTGGCGCGCGGCGGCCAGCCCCATCTCCACCATCAGCGAAGGCTCGTCGTTGCTGCGCACGGGCAGGCTCGGCCGCATGCGGTCCACATCGAGCACGCCGGCCTTGTCGAGCACGTAGCGCGCCTTGATGCCCGAGGCCTTGACGATGAACTCGCTGCTCGAAGCGGCCAGCGGCTGCACGGTGCCGGCCGCGATGGCCTCGGCCTCGCGCGCGTTGTGCGCTTCGACGTAGGCGTTGTACGAGGCGACCAGTTCGTCGTTGCTGATGGATTGCGACGGCGTGAACAGGCCGGTTCCGCTGATGCAGACAGGTTTCATCGTGCTTGCTCTCGTTCGTTGGGGCGCCGTCAGACCGCGGCGTAGGCACCGACGCGCCAACCGGCGCGGTTCTT
>JALRLM010000197.1 GCA_023254435.1 Hydrocarboniphaga sp. | reverse complement strand
CTGGCGCGCGAGGTCTGGTAGCGCACCCACAGGCGGCGCTGCAGATCGGCCATCGCCTGCGTGCGCTTTTCGTAGGGAATCTGTTCGAGCGTCTGCAGGCCTTCGAGCCAGTTGTCCTGCTCGGCCAGCAGCAGCGCCTTGATGTAGAGCGCTTCGGGCATCGCCTTGCCGCCGGTCAGCAGGCCGTCGATCAGCGTGTTGGCTTCGCGCGTGCGCTTCTGCTGCTGGTAGATGCGCGACAGGTCCAGTCGCGTCCACGGGCTTTCGGGATCTTCGAGCAGGGCCTGCTTGAGCAGCTGTTCGGCCTGGGCGTAATCCTTGGCGTCGCTGGCGAGCTTGGCCTGATCACGCAGGTACTGGCCCTTGAGCGTACCGAGATTGCCCAGTTCGGCCTTCTGTTCGGGCGGCAGGCGCTCGGCCAGATTCAGCGCTTCGGGCAGACGGTTGCGCTTGACCAGAATGCCGATCAGGCCACGTGTGGCGTTCATGTCGTCGGGCTTGCCGGCCAACACTTCGCGATACAGGCGATCGGCCTCTTCGACGTCGCCGTTCTCGGCCAGGATGTCGGCCAGCGAGGACTTGACCGAGGTTTCCTTCGCGGCGATGTCGGGATCGGTGGCGATGGCCGAACGCAGCAGGCTTTCGGCCGTGGCCAGATCGCCGGCTTCGCGGGCAGCACCGGCACCGCGCACCTGCTCCCAGAAGCGCGAGCTGGCCAGGGCTTCCTTCCAGCGGCTGGCGCGGCGCGGCGCCATCTGCGAGGCCTGCTGCAGATAGGCGCGCGCTTCGCCGTAACGCTCCTGGCGCAGGCGCACGATACCGAGGCCGCCCATGGCATCGTCGCTGTCGGGGTAGCGCGAAACCAGATCCTGGAACAGCGCGTCGGCCTGCGTCAGCTCGCCTTCGTTGAGCTTGTCGTAGGCCAGCTTGACCTGCTGGCCCCGCAGTTCTTCGGCCGTGGGCTCGCGCTCGGCTTCGGCCGCGGCGCCCGGATAACCCGTCGTGGGCTTGGGCGCGGCCGCGGCCTGGGCGCTGGCCGTGTTGCTGCGCAGTTGCTCGAGCTTGGCCGACACCTGGGCATTCTGATGATCGGCCAGATAAGCCTGGTAGAGCTTTTCGTCACCGGGCTTGGCACCAAGCCAGACCAGCGCCTGGCCCCAGGCCTGGGTAGCCGGCGTGCCCACCGAACCGTCGCGCGACAGCTTGGCCAGGCCGGCGATGCCTTCGCGGCGCGTCTCTTCGCGATAGGTCAGATGCTGAGCCAGCGCGAGCTGGTAGATGGCTTCGTCGGGATAGGCGGCGGCGAGCTTGGCGATGCCGGCGCGTGCCGGCTCCCAGCCGTTCTGGGTACCGGCCAGGGTCTGGTAGTACTCCAGCCCCAGACGACCGTCGGGCACTTCGCTGCCGAACACGGCGCGATACCCGGCGACGGCCTCGTCGAACTTGCCCTGGCGAGCCAGCGTGCGCGGGCTGTCGAGGCGCGCCGGATCATAGGAGCCGCTGCGGATCGCGTCTTCGACCTTGCGGGCGTCCGCAGAGTTGGGCGAAACCTCTCGCAGGCGGTCGAGGTAGACCTGCGCGGCAGCCGCGCGGCCACTCTTGGCTTCGGCCATCGCCAGACCCGACAAAGCGGCCTGACTGTTGGGCGAGACGCGCAGCAGCTTGAGCCAGGACTCGCGGGCCAGATCGTAGCGGCCCTTGTCCTCCCAGTATTTCGCCTGTCCGGCGAGCTGCTCGGCCGAGGCCTGTGCCGAAGCCGTCGCCGGCATCAGCAATGCCGCGGCGAACAGAACGGCGGCGCGTGCCGCTGCAGACGTGTTCACAATGCCACCCATAGGCTTTCCCATCGAACCTTCACACGTCCGTCTTTTTCGAACCGATAGCGCTTTGCCAGCGCACCTTCCCCAAACAAGCCCAGCACCTGATCGTAGTAATGAGGCGGCTGGCCCAGATGACCCGCGACGCGCTGCTCGCGCAGGCGTTTTTGCTGATTTTTCAGCACGCTATCTTGACCCAGGCACTTCAGGTACGGCAACACGGCAGCGCTGAAGCCGATCGGCCCGCCGCCGCTGGTGCCACCCGTGGCCACGTCGACGAACTCGGGCGGGTGCCCGATGCTGGCCACGGCGCCGGCGTAAGCCGACACCTTGGACGCCGCAGTGGGGTCGCTGGCCTCGGACAGACCCGCCCAGAGATAAACCCGGATGGCGTCGTAGCTGCCGACGTTGGGTTTCTCGCTGTCGGGATAAGCCTGCCCCTGGTCGTCGACGACGAACCAGTCCGGCGCGTAGCCGCTGTGGCTGGCCGCCTCGATGGCGCGCTGCGTATTGGCCCCGACCTGCAACCAGGGACCACCCTGGTCGATCCGCGCCAGGGCTTCGAACTGAGCGCGCACGTAATAGCTGGGGTTGAGGCGAAAGCGCCCCCCTTCGAGCACGAAACCGCGCGGCGCCGGCAGCAGCACCGGCCCCCAGACGCCGGCCGGCACGATCTCCTGCTCCTTGATCAGCCCCAGCACCAGACGCCCTGATTCGAGCAGGCGCTCGTCCTGCCACAGGCGGCCGGCCTCGAGCAGCGTGTACGCCAGCCACAGGTCGGCGTCGCTGGCGGCGTTGTCGTCGATGACGCCCCAACTGCCGTCGGACTTGAGGCCCCACAGCCAGGCCGGCAGCTTCTTGGCGAAATCACCGTCGGCCAGGTTGTTGCGCGTCCAGTTCAGGATCCGGTCGAAGCGCGGCCTGTCGTTGGCCACGAGCGCGAAGAACAGCGAGTAAGCCTGCCCTTCGGAAGTACTGCGCGAACCCGCCGTGATGTCGACCACGCGACCGTCAGGCTGGATGAAGTGGGAAGCGAAGCTCTCCCACTCTCCCCAAGCCCCGTAGATCCGATGCAGCCACGCGCCCGCACCGGCGGCCAGTGCCACCAGCACCGCGAGCACGATCAAAAACGGGCGCATGCGCGTCGGCTTGTCAGGCGAGGCTGATCGCGGGCGGCCTTAGTGGCCGCCCGGATTCTTGCGCGTCACCGCCATGCGGCGCAGCGTGCGGTACAGCACCAGCGCCACCAGCAGTGCGGCGAACAGCGCCGTGAAGGCCAGCACCACCGGCTGCTGCGCGAACCAGTAGCGCAGGCCCAGCAGGAACGGCAGATGGCCGACCGCGTACTGGCTGCCCATGACGTAGTGGTTGATCTCGTCGCCGTTGAGCAGCACCAGGTCGCCACGCAGGAACTGCGTCTTGCCCGGATCGGTGAGCACCGCCGCGAGTTCGGCCAGGCGATCGCCGTCGCCGGCCGTGATCACCACCACGCTGCGGCCCGACGACATCGGCGACTCGAAGCTCATCATCGCGGCCAGCGAGCGCCCGGCCTGCAGGATCACGCGTCCGGCGTGCTCGCTGGCGGCTTCGATGTCGCGGCTTTCCCACCGTGCGCGCAGGCGCTCGACCGGACCGATCACGCGCAGGCGCGTCACGCCGCCGCTGACCGTCATCGGCATGTAGTCGGCCCACTGCTCGAGCAGCGGCTGGCTCACGCCGCTACCGATCACGAGGATGTCGTAATCGTCGAACTGCGAAACATCGGAGGCGCGCCCCATCTTGAAGCGATAGGCCGGCATGCCGGTGGCATTGCCGATGCGGCCCATGACCGTCAGCAGCGCTTCCACGTCCTTGGCGCCGACGTTGTCGGAGACGATGACGGCGGTCTGCGACAGATCGGAGAACTTCGAGAACGGGAAGCCGCCGTTGGCGAACAGCGCCAGCTCGGGCAGCTTGGTGTAGTGCGGATAGGCCGACAGATCGATGGTCGAATCCTGATCGAGCGAGCCGCGCAGGTTGTCGAGCACCACGTCCTTGCAAGGACCTTCCTTCTTGCGCTCGAAGTAGTACTGCATCGACAGCGTGTTCTCGGCGCCGAACTTGTATTCCGGCACGTAAACGGTGGCGCTGTTGACCGCGTCGTACTGCGACACGAACGGCAGGTTGATGCGGTCTTCGGCAGCCTGATCCTCACCCGTCGCACCCAGCGCCACGGCCGAAACGAACTCGCCGTTGCTGTTGACGTTGAGCGTCGACTTGGAACCGATGGTGGGCGTGTAGCGGTACTTGAGGTGCAGCTTCATGCCCTTGCCGCGCCAGGTGAACAGATCGGGCGGCAGGCGGAACGGAATACGGATGGCCTCGGGATACTGGCCGTTGGCTTCGAGCGCGTAGGGCTCCACCACTTCGCCAATCTGCACGGGACGATCGGTGGGCAGCCAGCGCGGCGCATCGTAGGCCTTGCGCTCGGTCGGCTCGGTCAGCTCGCGAATGCTGGTGCTGTCGCCGGTCAGGGCCTGCGAGCTCAGCGTCAGTGCACGCGCCGCCATATTGAGCGAGGCGCCGTCGCTACCCGTGACCGCCAGCAACTTGCCGCCGCGCGCACGCGGGTTGTCTAGCACGCTGATCTTGCCGCCACCGCCGCCACCCGGAATCGCCAGACCGTCGGGCAGCGTGCCGTTGCTGGAGATCACCACCGCGTGACCCTGCGGCGGCAGCTGGCCGATGTAAACGGGGAACGTCGCCGCACGATAGGTGGCGATGGAGCCGAACCACGAGGCCACGACCGAGGCCGCCTCGAGTTCCTGCGGGCCCGGCGGCGCGGTGAACACGAAGGGCAGCGTGAGCTTGCGCGAATCGCGCGGATCGAAGAACGGCTGCGGCAGCATGCGCAGATCGTTGGGCAGCGCCAGCGGCTGCACTTCGAGATCCAGCGCCGACATGTTGCTGATGATGGTCCAGAGGCTGGAATCGACCGGGTTCTGGCAGTCCATCGTGTACGACATGATCGCCTGCAGGCCGATCTGGTTGTACTGAACGAACAGGCGCGGATCGACGTCCAGCGTCTGCTCGGCGCCGCCGGCCGTCTCCTCCGACACACGGATGGTGCCGACGAGCTCGCTGTTCACGAGCACGTTGATGTGCGAGATGTTGAACAGCAGCGCCGGCGAATGAGCGAAGCGGATCTTGAGGCGCGCCTTGGTGATCAGTTCGTCGTCACGCACTGACAGCGGAATGGCGTATTCACCCTGCACGCCACGCAGGCGCACGGGCTTCTGCATGCCCAGGTCGCGGAACGTCAGCGTGCGCGAAGTCGGCTGCGAGCTGACCTCCTGCGTACCGACCGGAACCGGCACCACGCCTCCCGGAAGCGGAGCCGCCGTGCCCGTCGATGACGGCAGATCGGGCATCTGCGCCGCCGCATCGGGGCTGCTGGTCGCCGCCAGGCCGGTCATTACTGCCACCAGCGCGCCGGCCGCGGCCGATTTGCCGGGCTTGATCATCCGCACCAACTTCTTGAAGGACTCTTTCATTTCGGTTCCAACGCTCGAAAACGCAACTTGGGCCATTCGCACCGTGCCGACCACGCCCAGCGTCAGCACTTGTGTGAACGAGGCTTTCATGTCATCCAAAGGCCGGTTCTCGGCCCAATGTACCCAGGCGTCGGCACGCCCGAAAATCGCATAGATCAGCTGGCTTTCCTGCTGGATGTCCATCGGATCGAAATGGACTGCCAGCACTTCCCCAGCCGACCGCGTCACCTTGGCGTCGATCCAGACCAGACGATAGTCCGGCGCCAGCGCCACCTGCACCTGCGCGCCCAGCGGCACCGTCGTCGCCTGCGCCAGCCGAACCGCCACGCCGCCTTCCGACAGATCCACCGTCGTTGCCTGCAATTCGGCGCCACCCGGCAGGCGCACGCGCGCACCGAGCTCGGCCGCGACGCGGATCGACGAACGAATCTGCCGTGACTCCCAGGCCACCGACAAGGCCGCGCCGACGATGATGATGTTGTACGCAGTCCAGATGATATTGAGCACGAC
>JALRLM010000144.1 GCA_023254435.1 Hydrocarboniphaga sp. | reverse complement strand
CACGCTGATCGAAGGCATGACCATCGCCGGTATCGCAGTCGGTGCGACGCGCGGCTACATCTACCTGCGCTGCGAATATCCACATGCGCAGCGCGCACTCGATGCCGCCATCCTCAAGGCCTACGAGCACGGCTTTTTGGGCGACGACATCGCCGGCAGCGGCCTGCGCTTCGATCTCGAAGTGCGCATGGGGGCTGGCGCCTACATCTGCGGCGAGGAGACCTCGCTGCTCGAATCGCTGGAAGGCAAGCGCGGGCAGGTGCGCTTCAAGCCGCCGCTGCCGGCGATCAAGGGCCTGTTCGGCAAGCCCACGGTGATCAACAACGTCATCACCTACGCCTCGGTGCCGGTGATCTTCGAGCGCGGAGCCGAGTGGTACAGGAATTTTGGAATGGGCCGCTCTCGCGGCACGCTGCCAATACAGCTCACGGGCAACATCAAGCACGGCGGGCTCGTGGAACTGGCCTTCGGTGCCACGCTGCGCGAACTGCTCTACGACTACGGCGGCGGCACGCTGAGCGGCCGTCCGATTCGCGCCGTGCAGGTGGGCGGCCCGCTGGGCGCCTATCTGCCGGAGTCCACGTTCGACACGCCGCTGGACTACGAGGCCTTCGCCGCGATCAAGGGCATGCTGGGCCATGGCGGCATCGTGGTGTTCGACGACAGCGTCGACATGGCCGCGCAGGCGCGTTACGCGATGGAGTTCTGCGCCGCCGAATCCTGCGGCAAGTGCACGCCCTGCCGCATCGGCTCGACGCGCGGCAGCGAGGTCATCGACCGTCTGGTTGCCGGTTTCGACGCGCCCAAGCAGGAGCGGCTGCTGCGCGATCTCTGCGAGACCATGACCTATGGCTCGCTGTGCGCGCTCGGCGGTCTCACGCCGTATCCGGTGCTGTCGGCGCTGGATTATTTCCCCGAAGATTTTCAGCCGAAAAGCCAGCCCCTGAAGGCCGTGGGCTAGGAGAACGACATGCAATCGATAGCCGAAAAGGATCTTGGAACGCCGGAGCCGCGACCGCAGCGCTGGAAGAACGTCGGCCTCGTCACCACGGTGAGCGACACCGCGCAGAAAACCGTCACGCTCAGCATCGACGGCCAGCAGTGCACGGTGGCCGAGGGCACGTCGGTGATGCGGGCGGCCGCGCTGGCCGGCATCAGCATTCCCAAGCTCTGCGCCACCGATCAGCTCGAGGCCTTCGGCTCCTGCCGCCTGTGCCTGGTGCAGATCGAGGGCATGCGCGGCTATCCGGCCTCGTGCACCACGCCGGTGTCGGCCGGCATGAAGGTGACCACGCAGAACGCCAAGCTGGCCGAGTTGCGTCGCGGCGTGATGGAGCTATACATCTCCGATCATCCGCTCGACTGCCTGACATGCCCGGCCAACGGCCATTGCGAGCTGCAGGACATGGCCGGCGCCGTGGGCCTGCGTGAGGTTCGCTACGGCTACGAGGGCGACAATCACGTCCACGCCCGCCGCGACGGCGAGCTCAACGAACGCTTCGTCGCCAAGGACGAGAGCAACCCGTACTTCACCTTCGATCCGAGCAAGTGCATCGTCTGCTCGCGCTGCGTGCGTGCCTGCGACGAGCAGCAGGGCACGCTGGCGCTGACCATCCAGGGCCGCGGTTTCGACTCCAAGGTATCGCCCAGCGCCGCCGAGAATTTTCTCGAATCCGAATGCGTGTCCTGCGGCGCCTGTGTGCAGGCCTGCCCGACCGCGACGCTGTCGGAAAAGTCGCTGATCGCCATGGGTCAGGCCGAGCATTCGGTCGTCACCACCTGCGCCTACTGCGGCGTCGGTTGCAGCTTCCGCGCCGAGATGAAGGGCGAGGAAGTGGTGCGCATGGTGCCCAACAAGGACGGCCACGCAAACCACGGACACTCCTGCGTCAAGGGACGCTTCGCCATCGGCTATGCCACGCACAGCGACCGCATCACCAAGCCGATGATCCGCGCCAGGATCAGCGACCCCTGGCGCGAAGTGAGCTGGGAAGAAGCCATCGCCTACGCGGCCAGCGAGTTCAA
>JALRLM010000043.1 GCA_023254435.1 Hydrocarboniphaga sp. | reverse complement strand
CTCACAGGCCATGCGTTCGTTGATGGCTTTAATCCACTTCTCGGATTCCCAAGCCAAACCGACTGCGACGTTCTCGGGCCTGGCGACGCAGCTGACCTCCAGCCAGTCGCTCGAAGCCGCCTCGCTGATCGGCCACGACGTGCTGGTGGAGAGCGGCATCGGCGTGCTCGGCGACAGCGGGCTCAACGGCGCCATCGACGTGCCCAGCAGCGGCAACGTCACGCTGGAGATTCGCGATGCCAGCGGCGCGCTGGTGCGATCGATCGACCTGGGTACGCAGCAGGCCGGGCAGCTCGCCTTCAACTGGAACGGCACCGATGCCAGCGGTCAGGCCGTGGAGCAGGGGCTTTATCGAATTTCCGCCACCGTGCAGGGCAATGGCAGCAGCACGGCGGCGACCACCTACGCGCTCGACCGTGTCGGCAGTGTCGCGCTGGGTGCCTCGGGTCTCAACGTCGAACTGGCCTCGCTAGGCGAGCTGCCGTTCAGCGACGTGATCCGCATTCAGTAATTCCGGTCCTTACTTCGAATTCCCGGCGACGCAAGACGCCGCAGCAGCAGGAGCTTTTCATGTCATTCAACATCGCGCTCTCGGGTCTCAACGCGGCCACGGCCGATCTGGGCACCATCTCCAACAACATCGCCAACGCCAATACCTCGGGCTTCAAGCAGAGCCGTACCGAGTTCGGCGATCTGTTCCGCCGCTCCAGCTACGAGACCAGCCGCACCGCGGCCGGCGCGGGCGTGAGCGTGCAGCGCGTGGCGCAGCAGTTCGACCAGGGCACCATCAACAGCACCGGCAATTCGCTGGACCTGGCGATCAGCGGCGACGGCTTCTTCACGCTGTCCGATACCAACGGCGCGCGCGTCTACAGCCGTGCCGGCGCCTTCGGCACCGATCGCAGCGGCTACGTGGTCAACGCCAGCGGCCAGCGCCTGCAGGTGTATCCGCCGCAGAACAACGGCAGCACCTTCAACACCGGCTCGCTGGTCGATCTGCGCCTGTCCACGAGCACCAGCCCGCCGTCGGCCACGAGCGAGATCGAAGCCAACTTCAATCTCGTCGCCACCGCGAGCGCGCCGGCCAGCGCCACCTTCTCGCCCGACGACGCCAACAGCTACAACAGCACGCGCTCGATCACGGTCTACGATTCGCTGGGCACGCCGCACACGGCGTCGATGTACTTCGTCAAGACCGCCGCCACCGGCGCCTGGGATATGCACGTGGCCATCGATGGCACGGCAACCGGCACCCCGATCGCGCTGCAGTTCGACTCCAGTGGCACGCTGACGACGCCGTCCAATGCACTGGCCTCGCTCGGCGCGGTGACGCTGAGCAACGGCGCGGCGCCGCTGTCGCTGTCCTTCGACCTGGCCGGCACCACGCAGTACGGCGACACCTTCAGCGTCGGCACGCTGGCGCAGGACGGCTATGCCACGGGTCAGCTCGGCGGTCTGTCGGTGACCGAAGGCGGTGTCGTGCAGGCGCTGTTCACCAACGGCCAGGCCGTCAACATCGGCCAGCTGGCCATGGCCAGTTTCCCCAACATGCAGGGCCTGCAGCAGCAGGGCAGCTCGGGCTGGGTCGAAACCTACAGCTCGGGGCAGTCGGTGCTCGGCGTCGCGGGTTCGGCCGGCTTCGGCACGATCCAGGCCGGCGCGCTCGAATCGAGCAACGTCGACCTGACCGAGCAGCTCGTCAGCATGATGACGGCGCAGCGCAACTATCAGGCGAACTCGCAGGTGATCTCGACCACGGATCAGCTGTTGCAGACGATCATGAATCTGCGTTGATCGCGCGCTGACGGCAGACGACAACTCGGGAGCATTCCATGGATCGCGCACTCTACGTCGGCATGACCGGCGCCATGCAGACGATGCAGGCGCAGACGGTCAACAGCCAGAACCTCGCCAACGCCAGCACCACGGGCTTCAAGGCCCAGTTGCTGCAGGCGCAGGCCGTGGCCGTGCAGGGCGATGGACTGGACAGCCGCGTCAACGTGCGCGGCGCCGATGGCGGCTGGGATTCCAGCATCGGCAGCATCCAGCAGACCGGCCGCGATCTCGACATCGCGCTGCGCGACGGCAGCTGGCTGGCCGTGCAGTCCAGCGACGGCACCGAGGCCTACACGCGGCGTGGCGACCTGCAGATCGATGCCTACGGCCAGCTCGTTACGGGATCGGGCCAGGCCGTGCTCAGCGACGGCGGTCTGATGTCGATTCCGCCCGCCAGCTCCATCAGCATCGCCGGCGATGGCACCGTGTCGGTCGTGCCGCAAGGACAGGGGCCGGAGGCGCGCGCCGTGGTCGGCCGCCTCAAGGTGGTCGACGCGACGTCCTCGCAGTTGCAGCGCGGGGTCGACGGCCTGATGCGCGCGAGCAGCGGCGAGACGCTGGCGGCAACGGCCGGTAACTCGGTGATCTCCGGCGCCCTGGAGAGTTCCAACGTCAACCTGGCCGATACGATGGTCAACATGATTTCGCTCGCGCGCGAGTTCGAGCTGCAGACCAAGGTCATGAAGGTGACCGACGAGAATGCACAGGCCGCCACGCAGATCATGCGCATGAGCTGAGCCTGATCCGCCGTGCCGTTCCCCACGGTGATCTCCGCGGTGATCTCCGCGGCCGTTCCTGTGAATCGGGAATCCAATGCCTGCCGAAGCCGCCCTGCCGGTGCTCCCTCTTGTTGGTGACGACAGGCGCGACGGTGTCTCGCTAGGAAGAGATGCGCGACACCGGCGCGACGTCTCTGTGTTTCGATACGCCACCACCCGCTGCGCATCACGATGCGTTCGAGTAGCATCGCCGCGCCGCAACGGGCCGGGGGGCTTGATGCGGTATTTCGCGGTTCCACTGGGGTTTCTTTGGGGAGATGTCCATGACCAAGGCGCGTGGCTTTGCGCTTGCTGTGCTTTCACTTTCGATGCTTGCCGCCTCGCAGCAGGCGTCTGCCGTCAGCGCCGCCGGCGGCCTGCGCGCCGGCACGCTGGGCCTGGGTGGCGAAGTGACGTTCGGGCTCACCGATCGGCTCAACCTGCGCGTGCCGTTCAACACCTTCAGCTATAACTACGACACCGAAGAAGACGGCATCGACTACGAGGGCGATCTCAAGCTGCGCAGCTTCGGCGCTCAGATCGACGTGCATCCGTTCAAGGGCAGCTTCTACCTGAGCGCGGGCCTGTTCTCCAACGGCAACAAGCTCGATCTGCTGGCCTCCGATCCGAGCGGCGAAGAAGTCTACGAAGTCGGCGACGGCGAATACCGCTCCAGCACCAGCGACCCGCTGGCGATTCGCGGCAAGCTCGACTTCAAGTCCACCGCGCCCTACCTGGGCCTGGGTTGGGGCAACGCGATACAGGGCGATTCCAACTTCTACTTCCGCTTCGAACTGGGCGCTTACTTCCAGGGCGCCGGCAAGGTCGCGGCGACGGCCTCGGGTACGGCGGTCGACGTGAACAGCGGCGAATCCTTCGACGTCAACGGCAGCTCCACCGAGGCCATGGTGTTCCAGCAGAACCTCGAGGAAGAACGCCAGGATCTCGAAAGCGACATCGGCGACTACAAGATCTATCCGGCGATCAGCTTCGGCCTGGGGTATCGCTTCAAGTTCTGATCGCCTGTTGCGGTCCGAGCACGACGGCGGCCCTTCGCGGCCGCCGTTTCGTTTGTGGCGGGCTCGAGCGTTCCGTCTGCGCTTGATACCGCTCGTCCCTCACGTCGTACCGTTCACGCACTGCCGCATTTTTGACGCGATTCCACCGCAGGCCCTGGTCCGCAACTTGTACTAGGGGGCCAAACGCCGACCTTCCGGCGTGTGGAGCCGATGCGATGAACTCAGCCCTTTGGGTGGCCAAGACCGGTCTCGATGCGCAGCAGACGCGCATGGCCGTGGTCTCGAACAACCTCGCCAACGTCAACACCACGGGCTTCAAGCGTGGTCGCGCCAACTTCGAGGATCTGCTGTACCAGAACGTGCAGACCGCCGGCGCGCAGAGCAGCACTCAGACGCAGCTGCCGTCGGGCCTGTCGATCGGTACCGGCGTGCGCATCGGCGCCACCGAGAAGATGTTCTCGCAGGGCAATCTGCTGCAGACCAACAACTCGCTGGACATGGCCGTCAACGGTCGGGGTTTCTTTCAGATCCTGATGCCCGACGGCACCATGGCCTACACGCGCGACGGCAGCTTCCAGGTCGACAGCCAGGGCCAGATCGTCAACGACCAGGGCTTTGCCTTGCAGCCCGGCCTGCAGATTCCGCAAGGCGCACAGGACATCAGCATCTCGGCCGACGGCATCGTCTCGGTGACGCTGTCGGGTCAGTCCACGCCGCAGCAGATCGGCACGCTGACGCTGGCCGACTTCATCAATCCGGCCGGCCTGCAGGCGCGCGGCGACAACCTGTTCTCGGAGACTGCCGCCAGCGGAACGCCGCAGACCGGCACGCCGGGGCTCAACGGTGTCGGCTCGCTGGCGCAGGGCTCGCTGGAATCGTCCAACGTCAACGTGGTCGAGGAAATGGTCAGCATGATCGAGACGCAGCGCGCCTACGAGATGAACAGCAAGGCCATCTCGACCAGCGACCAGATGCTGCAGTTCCTCACCAACAACCTGTGATCGCGACGATGCGCATGCGCTCCCATCTCTCGCTCGTGCTGGCCGCGCTGGCGCTGTGCGGCTGCTCGGGCATGGCGGCTCGTCCGCAGGCCGAGCCGCTGCCGCGCTGCGCGAGGTTGCCAGCCCGGCGGAAATGGCCGCCGCGAAGGACCCCTATGCCGTGGTCGATCCGGCGGCGCTCAATTTCGAATGGGCCAGCGCCGGCACGCGCGAGCTGCTGCCGTCCAAGGCCTTCGA
>JALRLM010000037.1 GCA_023254435.1 Hydrocarboniphaga sp. | reverse complement strand
TAGGCGGCGCCTCCGGGCTAGTGGACACTGAAATTGCACCAGCCGCCAATTCACTTGGATATCTATGGAAGTCAATATCGAAATGTCCGCTTCGGGCTGTCAGTCGGAATTAAAACCCGCACGCCGCCGAACCCCTGACCCCACCCTCACCCTGAACCCCCGCACACCGCCCAGGTAGAATCAGCGGCTGACTCCACCGCTGGCTGCTCAGGTCCACCATGTCGCTTTTCTCGCGCTTCTTTCGCAAGACAACGCCGCCTTCACCGTCTGCTGCCGCGTCGCCGGCACCGTCCAAGTCGGCTGACAAGACGCAGCCCAGGCCGGATGCGGCGGAGCGCGCTCGGGCGGCGGCTGCGGAAGAAGCCGCGCTGCAGTCGGCCATCGATGCCGGCGACACCCAGGCGGTGGCGCGGCTGGTGGTGGCGGGCACGTCGACCCAGGTTCGGCAGAAGGCGGCTCAGGCCATCGACGATCTGGAGCTGCTGCGGAAGCTCATTCGCGATGTGCGTGGCGGCAACGACAACAAGGTCTACAAGCTGCTGACGGCCAAGCGCGATGCGCTGCTGGAGCAGGCGCGCGCGGCCGAGCAGTTGCAGGCCGAGATTCTGGCGGCGTCGGCGGCGCTGCAGCGTCACAGCCTGCGTGCCTACGACGCCTTGTTCGCGGCCCGGCTGGAGCAGGTGGAGGAACGCTGGCAGGCCGTGGCGGCGCAGGCCGATGCGGCGCTGCGCGACCAGGCCCAGCACTGGCTGGCGCTGGCACGCGAGACGCTGGCCACGCATCTGCGACACGAGGCCGAAAAGGCCGCGCAGCAGCAGGCGATGGCCGAGCAGGCCGCCGAGGCGCAGCGCCTGCGCCAGCAGCAGGCCGAGGCCGCCGCCGCGCTGGCAGCCGAACAGGCACGCGTGCTCGATGAGCAAAAGCGTGCGCAAGCCGAGCAGCCGCGACACGAACAAGCTGCCGAATCGCCGCGGTCGACCGATGAACTCGGCGGCCTGCTACGCAAGGCGCTCGAGGCCTTGAACGAAGGCAGCAGCACGCGCGCCAAGGCCCTGCGTCGCAGCATGGACGACAAGCTGGCGGCCGCGCAGCCGCTGCCCGCGCCCCTGGCCAGCCAGCTGCTGCAGCTCGACCGCCAGCTGGCGGAGCTGCAGGACTGGCAGCGCTTCTCCGTCGCACCCAAGCGCGCCGAGCTGATCGAGGAGATGGAATCGCTGATCGGCGCGGCGCTAGACCCGCAAGCCCTCGCCGATCTCATCAAGGGCCTGCAGGATCAGTGGCGCCAGCTCAGCAAGGGCAGCGGAGACAATCAAGAGCGCGACTGGCAGCGCTTTCACGATGCCGCGCAAAAGGCCTATCAGCCCTGCAGCGAATACTTTGCGGCCCAGGCGGCGGTGCGCGAGCAGAACCTGCAGCAGCGCGAAGCTTTGATCGATCAGCTGACAGCCTTCGCCGCTGCTCACGACTGGCAGCAGCCCGACTGGCGCGCGGTGAGCAAGCAGCTGTTCGACACGCAGCAGCAATGGCGCCGCCACTCGGCCGTCAACCGTCAGGCCGGCAAGCAGCAGCAGGAGCGCTATCTGGCGGCCGTCGCGAATCTGCAAGGCCGGCTCGACGCCGAGCACGCGCGCAACGTCGCTCAGAAGCAGGCGCTGATCGAACGCGCGCAGCAACTGCTCGCCAGCAGCGACGGTCGCAAGGCCATCGACACCGCCAAGGATCTGCAGCAGCAATGGCGCAACGTGGGCCCGGTGCCGCGCGAGGCCGATCAGCGCCTGTGGGCGGAGTTTCGTCAGCATTGCGACGCCGTGTTCCAGAAGCGCCAGCAGGAGTTCGCCAGCCAGACGGCCGAGCTCGATCGCAACAAGGAGCAGGCCATCGCCCTGTGCGAGCAGGTGGAGCAGATCGCCGCGCTGCAAGGCGCCGAGCTGCTGGAACGCACACGCACGCTGGGCGACTTGCGCAAGGCGTTCGCCGAGCTGGGCGATTTTCCGCGTGCGGATGCGCGTGCTTTGCAGAGCCGCTTCGAACGCGGCCTGGAGCGCTGCGGGCAATCCCTGGCCGCTCAGCGCCTGCGCGACAGCGAGCAGGGCTGGAGCGATCTGTTCGCCGCCGCCGATCGTGTGCGCGCCTACCAGCTCGCCGTGGTGCGCGGTGAGGGCGCCGAGTCGCTGCAGGTGTTGAAGCAAACCGCCGAAGACGAGTTGGCGTCGGCCCGCGACTGGCCCAAGGGCGGGCTCGATGCGCTGCGCCGCGCGCTGGCGGCCGAGCCGGCCGGCGATCTGGCGGCGAACGAGGCCGCGCTGAAGCTGCTCTGCGTGCGCGCCGAAGTGCTCGGCGACACGCCGACGCCGCCCGAGGATCAAGCCCTGCGACGCGACTACCAGTTGCAGCGTCTGGTGCAGAACATGGGCCAGGGCGCCAAAGCCGACGAGGCGCAGTGGCAGACGCTGGCCATCGAATGGCTGGGCGTGGGCCCCGTGGACGCGGCCCGTTATCAGCCCTTGTTGCAGCGCTTCCGCAGCAGCCGCGCCGCGAATGCCTGATGCGTCGCCGGCGTGCTCGGCCGCTGGCGGCTGAGCACGCCGGGGCTACGCCTCAATCCCGCAGCACCTGACCTTTTGTCTCCACCACCCAGGGCAGCAGCAGCACGCCGAGCAGCGGTGCCAGGCCGATCCAGAACATCACCTGCACGGCCGATTGCGTGCCCTGAGCGGCCACGGCGCCGACCGCGAACGGACCGCCTGCGGCGATGATGCGGCCGATGTTGTAGCAGAAGCCGGCGCCGGTGCCGCGCAGGCGCGTGGGGAACAGTTCCGGCAGGTAGTAGGTGAAGCTGCCGAACACGCCGAACACCGCGAGGCCGACGAAGAAGAAACCATACAGTCGCGTCACGCCGGCCCAGTCGATGCCGAAGGTGGCGAACAGCGCGATGGCCGAGGCCGCGAAGTAGAGGCCGAACATCGGTCGCCGCCCGAGTCGCTTGGCGATGGGAATGGTCAGCAGCGTGCCGATCAGTCCACCCAGGTTGAAGCAGGTGACGGCGATGGTCTTCCAGTGTTCGGCCATGGCGCGCGTGTCGGCGGCGGACAGGTTCATGTCGCCGGCCTGGGCCTGCGCCATGCCCGTCGACACCACGGGAATGAAGGCATTGCAGCTCCACCAGGCCAGCAGCGCGATCAGCGCGGTCAGCAGGCCGCTCAGGGTCAGGTGCCGCGTGCCGGGCGCGAACAGCTCCGACAGCTTCGGCGGCGTGGTCTTGGCCGCCACCTGCTGCCAGCGCTCGGGCTCATGCACGAACAGGCGCACCAGAAACGCGATGGCCGCCGGCACGAGACCGAACAGGAACACATAGCGCCACGAGGTCTCGGGCGTATCGGGGAACCAGTGCGTGGCCACCTGCAGGTTGACGAAGGTGGCCAGGAACAGGCCCATGGGCGCGGCGGTGTAGAGCAAGGCGCCGGCTTCCACGCGCTTATTTTCGGGCACCACCTCGGCCACCATCGAAGCGCCCGCCGCCCACTCGCCGCCGATGCCCAGCGCGGCCACGATGCGAAAGGCCAGCAGCATCCAGATGTTGTCGGCTGCCGCGCAGGCCGCTGTGCCCAGGCCATAGAGCAGCATGGTGATCAGCAGCGTGCGCGTGCGACCGACGCGGTCGGCCACCCAGCCGAAGATCACGCCGCCCGCGGCCCAGCCCAGCAGCAGCGTGGCCGTCATCACGCCGGTCCAGAACAGCGTCGCCGTGCGCGCTTCGGGCGAGCCGATCTGCAGGCCCAGCAGCGTCGGCACGCAGTTGGGCGCCACGTAGTTGAACAGGATGCTGTCGAACAGATCGAAGCCCCAGCCCAGCCAGGCGGCGAACAGCACGGTCCATTGGTAGCGACTCAATCCGAGCATCGAAGCTCCCTGATATTCGTGGCCGCGATCAGCCCATGCTGCGCAGATCGTCGTCCTTGGTCTCGCGCGTGGCCAGCAGCGCGACGAGCGTCAGCAGCGCGGCCGCGCTCAGGTAGTAGCCGACCGTGGCGATGCCGTGATGCGTCGCCAGCCAGGTGGCGATATAGGGTGCCAGCGATGCGCCGACGATGCCCGCGAAATTGAAGGTCAGCGACGAGCCCGTGTAGCGCACCGCGGTCGGGAACAGCTCCGACAGGATGGTGCCGATGGGCCCGTAGGTCATGCCCATGAGCGCCAGACCCAGCGACAGCGCCAGCACCACGCCGGCCAGGCTGCCGCTGCCGAACAGCGGGCCCAGCACCAGGCCGAAAGCCGCGATCGCCGCGCTGATCCACAGCAGCGTGAAGCGACGGCCGTAACGATCGGCCAGCACCGCCGACAGCGGAATCGTCAGCGCAAAGAACAGGATCGCGAACAGCTGGATCATCAGGAACTGCTGGCGCGGATAGCCCAGCGCCGTGGTGCCCCACGACAGCGCGAACACCGTCATGAGATAGAACAGCACGAAGGTGGCCACCGCGATCAGCGTGCCCAGCAGCAGCTCGCGCGGATGCTCGCGCAGCACCGCCAGCATCGGCACGCGCACGCGCTCGTGGCGATCCAGCGTCTGCTGGAACACCGGCGTCTCGGTGATCTGCAGGCGCACGTAGAGGCCGAAGATCACCAGCACGCTGCTGGCCACGAACGGAATGCGCCAGCCGAAGCTGAAGAACTGCTCGTCGGTCAGCGTTTCGGTGAGCAGCAGAAAGATGCCGCCCGAGCACAAAAAGCCCAGCGGCGCCCCCAGCTGCGGGAACATGCCATACCAGGCGCGCTTGCCGGGCGGTGCGTTTTCGGTGGCCAGCAGCACCGCGCCGCCCCATTCGCCGCCCAGGCCCAGGCCCTGGCCGAAGCGGCACAGCGCCAGCAACACCGGCGCCAGCACGCCGATGGCGGAATACGTCGGCAGCAGGCCGATCACCACGGTCGAGCCGCCCATGGTCAGCAGCGCCGCCACCAGCGTCGCCTTGCGACCGATGCGATCGCCGAAGTGCCCGAACAGCGCCGAACCCAGCGGCCGCGCGAAAAAGGCGATGGCGAAGGTGGCCAGCGACTGCAGCGTCGCCGAGGACGGATCGGAGGACGGAAAGAACAGCTTGGGAAACACCAGCACCGCGGCGGTGGCGTAGATGTAGAAATCGAAGAACTCGATGGTGGTGCCGACCAGGCTCGCCAGCAACACGCGCGCCGGCGAATTGATGGCACCCGACGGCGCCGGAGCAGCAGCGTTCATTCCCTCTCCCGAAAGGCGATGCCCGAAAGCCGCCTCAGAGCGGCAGCGCGCGATTGTGCGCCACGCGCGGGGCGATCGTCAGCCGGACAAAGGCCTCGTCGCGATCTCAGGGCGCGGCGGGTGGCGAGGCGCGATGCGCTTCGAGGATGCGACGGTAAGCGTTGGGATCCTTCACGTGCACGACGTCGCCTTCGCGCGGGAAGGTCCAGTCCCACAGGCGCGACAGCCAGAAGCGCAGCGCCGCCGCGCGCAGCACCAGCGGCCAGGCGGCGCGCTCGCTATCGCTCAGGCCGCGACGCGACAGGTAGGCGGCCTGCATCGCGTTCCAGCGCTCCACGTTGGGACGGCCGTCGGGCTCGACGCACCAGTCGTTGAGCGTGATCGCGAGGTCGTAGGCCAGCGAGTCGTTGCAGGCGTAGTAGAAGTCGATGAGACCGGTCAGCCGATCGTCGACGAACAGCACGTTGTCGCGGAACAGGTCGGCGTGGATCACGCCCTGCGGCAGCGTGCTCCAGTCGAGCTGCGCCTGCGCGGCGAGCTCGTCCTCGATCAGCGCGCGCGTGGGCTCGTCCACATGCGCCAGCAGGCCGCGACCGGTGGCCTCGCGCCAGGCCGCTCCGCGCGAGTTCTCGCAGCTCAGCGCATACGCGGCGGTGGCGACATGAAAGTCGCCCAGCGCGCGTCCCACCTGCACGCACTGCTCCAGCGTGGGAAACAGTACGCTCTGTCCGGTCAGCCGCCGCACCAGCGAGGCCGGCTTGCCGTTGAGCGTCACCAGGTTCTCGCCCTTCTTGGTGCGCGCCGGCATCGCACCGGGCAGGCCACGCGAGGCGATGTGATCCATCAGCCCGAGAAAGAACGGCAGGTCGTCGTAGTTGAGCCGCTCGAACAGCGTGAGCACCCAGCGTCCGTCGGTGGTGTCGACGAAGTAGTTAGTGTTTTCCACGCCCTCGCCGATGCCCTGGAACCCGATCAGGTCGCCGACCGGATACTGCTTGAGGAAGCGCTTGAGTTCGGCGTGACTGACTTTGGTGAAGACCGACATGAGGGGTTTCGAGACGGCCGCAGGCAATGAAAGAGGGCCGCATTCTAGCCGCAGCCCGGGCTCGTCGCGGCGCAGAAAGACCGGCGCACGCTTAAGCTACGTCCCGCCAATCCTGATTGGCTCACCGCCAAGCCGGTCGTCGGCAACACGATATTCCGAATTCCCAATCAACGGGCTCGAGTCGCGAAGAAATCGACCGCATCCGAGAAACCCATGTCCGACCGCGCCGACGGCACTTTCGCTCCACTGCGCAGCAGCACGTTTCGCAGCATCTGGATCAGCAGCATGGTGGCCCACACCGGCAGCCTGATCCAGAGCGTGGGCTCGGCCTGGTCGATGGCCGAGATGTCGACGCCCGACCGCGTCGCCCTGGTGCAGACCGCAACGTTCCTGCCGATGGCTCTGTTCGCGATTCCGGCCGGCGCCGTCGCCGACATGTACGATCGCCGGCTCGTGCAGATCGTCTCGCTGGCACTGGCGCTGGGCGGCGCGGCGCTGATGACCGCCGCTTCGCTGATGGGTCTGATGACGCCGGCCGTGCTGCTGGGCTTCTGCTTTCTGATCGGCTGTGGCGCAGCCTTGTTCGGGCCGGCCTGGCAGACCTCGGCCGGTGAACAGGTGCCGCCAGCGCTGCTGCCGCAGGCGGTGGGGCTCAACGGCGTGAGCTACAACGTGGCGCGCAGCCTCGGCCCCGCGCTCGGCGGCGTCATCGTCGCCGCCTTGGGCGCAACCGCGGCCTTCGCCGCCAATGCGTTGTGCTATCTGCCGATCCTGTTCGCGCTGGGTCGGTGGAAACGGCAGGTCGAAGTCTCCCGATTGCCGCCCGAGGGCCTGGTGCGCGCGGTGACCTCGGGCATCCGCTACGTCGCCAACATGCCGCCGGCGCGCACGGCGATCCTGCGCGCCTTCATTACCTGCCTGCTCGGAGGCGCTCTGCAGTCGCTGCTGCCACTGGTCTCGCGCGACCTGCTCGGCGGCGATGCACGGACCTTCGGCCTGCTGCTGGGCTGCTTCGGTGTCGGGGCGGTCTCGGGGATTTTCGTGCTGCAGCCGATGCGGACCCGCTTCGGCAACGAGAACGTGCTGCGTAGCTGCGCGATCGTGCTGGCGATCGGCATGGCCGTGCTGTCGCTGAGCCACAGCCTGCTGCTGAGCTGCGCGGTACTGCTGGCCTCCGGCGTCGCCTGGATGGTGGCGGTGACCGTCATCAGCATCGTGCTGCAGCTGTCTGTTCCACGCTGGGTGGTGGGCCGCACCGTGGCCTCCATGCACGCCGCGGTCGCCCTGGGCGTCGCTTTGGGAGCCTGGGAATGGGGTGCCATCACGCGCGATCACGGTGTCGACACGGCACTGCAGGTGGCCGCTGCACTGATGCTGGCCTCGCCGCTGCTGGGCCTGGTGCTGCGGCTCGCCGATCGCGAATCGTCGATCGAGTCCGACACCCGCGCGCTGGCCGATCCCGACGTGCGCCTGGGCATCAGCGGACGCAGCGGGCCGATCAGCATCGAGGTGGTCTACCGCATTCCGATCGACAAGGCGCGCGACTTCTACAACCTGATGCGCGAGCTGCAGCGCAAGCGCAGCCGCAACGGTGCCTACGACTGGTCGCTGTCGCGCGACATCGCCGATCCCGAGACCTGGTCCGAGCGCTTTCGCTGTCCGACCTGGGACGACTACCTGCGCCTGCGCTCGCGTCGCACGCTCGACGAAAGCGAGATCTTTGCGCGGGCCGGCGCCCTGCATTTCGGCATCGAACCGATCCGCGTGAAGCGCTGGCTCGATCGTCCATCGGGTTCGGTGCGCTGGCGCGACGAGGCGCCCGACCGCGGCAACGCCGAGCTCAAGATGCCCGGCCAGCACTGAGGCGCTCGCGCGCTCAGCGCCGCCAGAACGAGGGCGTGAACACCACCAGCAGCGTGAAGATTTCCAGGCGGCCGAGCAGCATCGCGAAGATCAGGATCCACTTGCCCGTGGTGCTGACCGAGGCCATGTTGGCGTAGACCTCGCCCAGGCCCGGACCGGCGTTGTTGATCGACGAGGCCACGGCCGAGAACGCGGTGACGGTGTCCAGGCCGGTGCCGACCATGGCGAAGGTCAACACGATGGTCAGGCCGACGTAGACCGAGAAGAAGCCGCCCACCGCATAGACGATGTCGTTGGACACGGTCTTGCCGTCGAACTTGATCAGCAGCTGCGCGCTCGGATGCACGAGGCGCTGCAGCTCGCGCAGCGCCTGCTTCACGAACAGGATCAGGCGGATCATCTTGACGCCACCGGCGGTCGAGCCCGAGCAGCCGAACATGAAGCTGGCCAGCACGCACAGCAGCGGCGTGTAGCTGGGCCACACCGACGGGTCGGTGGTGGCGAAGCCCGCGTCGGTGCCGAAGGCCACGAGCTGGAACACGCCATGGCGGATCGCCTGCGGCACGCTGTAAGTGCCATAGACCACCAGCGGCACGCAGACGAACACCGCGAAGATCGCAAATAGCGTGATGTAGACGCGGAATTCGCCGTCGCGAATGTGCACGAGCAGGCTGCGCCGCTGCCAGGCCAGGTAATGCAGCGTGAAGTTGCTGGCGCCGATCAGCATGAAGACGATGCAGGCCATCTCGATGCCCACGCTGTCGTAATAGCCGATGCTGGCATCGTGCGTGGAGAAGCCGCCCGACGACAGCGTCGAGAACGCATGGCACAGCGCATCGAACGGCGACATGCCCAGCGCCCAGTACACCACGCCGCACAGCGCGGTCAGCGCGGCGTAGACGAACCACAGCACACGCGCGGTCTCGGTGATGCGCGGCGTGAGCTTGGCGTTCTTCATCGGCCCGGGCGTTTCGGCCATGTACAGCTGCATGCCGCCGACGCCGAGCATCGGCAGCACCGCCACCGCGAGCACGATGATGCCCATGCCGCCGAGCCAGTGCAGCTGCACGCGGTAGTAGTTGATCGAATGCGGCAGCGTGTCGATGCCGTGCGCCACCACGGTCGACCCCGTGGTGGTCAGGCCCGAGACCGATTCGAACACCGCGTCGGTCAGGCTGTGCCAGCCCGATTCGGTGAAAAACAGCGGAATCGCGCCGAACGTGCTCAACACGGTCCAGAACAGCACCGTAATCAGAAAGCCGTCACGCACCTTGAGTTCGGTGCGCACCTTGCGCGCCGGCCACCAGATGGCGGTGCCCGTGAACAGCGTGATCCACATGGCGCCCAGGAACGCGCCGTAGTTGTGCTCGGCGTAGATCAGGTCGACCACGACGGGCGGCAGCATGGTCAGCGAGAACAGCATCAGCAGCAGGCCGACGATGCGCTGCACCGACACGAAGCGCCGGACCGAGTTCGACCGCTTGTTGAAGTCCGAATACAAGAGGCTGTCGACGCCGCTTACAGGAACGAGACGCCGACCTGGAACAGACGCTCCACGTCGCGCGTGTGCTTCTTGTCGACCAGGAACAGGATCACGTGGTCGTCGGCCTGAATCACGGTGTCGTGATGGGCGATGATGACTTCGTCGCCGCGCACGATGGCGCCGATGGCCGAGCCCGGCGGCAGCTTGATCTCGTCGATGCGACGGCCGACCACCTTGCTGCTCTTGCGATCGCCGTGCGCCACCGCTTCGATGGCTTCGGCGGCGCCGCGACGCAGCGAATGCACGCGCACCACGTCGCCACGGCGCACGTGCGCGAGCAGCGCCGATACCGTCGACTGCTGCGGCGAAATGGCGATGTCGATGGCGCTGCCTTCCACCAGATCGACATAGGACACGCGGTTGATCAGCGACAGCGCCTTGCGCGCGCCGAGCCGCTTGGCCAGCATCGCCGACAGGATGTTGGCCTCGTCGTCGTTGGTGATGGCGCAGAAGACGTCGACGTCCTCGATGTTCTCTTCGAGCAGCAGCTTTTCGTTGGCGGCGTCGCCGCACAGCACGATGCTGCGTGACAGCTCCTCCGACAGGGCGATGGTGCGATCGCGGTTGCGCTCGATGATCTTGACCTGCATCTGCGTCTCGAGCGCCTTGGCCAGGCGCAGGCCGATGTTGCCGCCGCCCGCGAGCATCACGCGCTTGACCGGTTTGTCCTGCTTGCGCAGCTCGGCCATGATTTTCGGGATGTGCTCGCTGGCCGCGATGAAGAACACTTCGTCCTCGGCCTCGATGATGGTGTCGCCTTCGGGCAGGATCGGCCGGCCGCGGCGATAGATGGCGGCGACGCGCGCCTCGGCGTCGGGCAGATGCTCGGGCAGCTCCTTGAGCTGGCGCGACACCAGCGGTCCGCCGTAGTAGGCCTTGACGCCGACCAGACGCACGCGGCCGTCGGCAAAGTCCACCACCTGCAGCGAACCGGGGTATTCGATGAGCCGGCGGATGTAGTCGGTGACCAGCTGCTCGGGCGAGATGTGCAGGTCCACCGCCAGGGCGTCCTGCTCGAACAGCTTGGCCTCGCGGGCGTACTCCTGCGAGCGCACGCGGGCGATCTTGGTCGGGGTCTGAAACAAGGTGTAGGCCACCTTGCAGGCCAGCATGTTGGTCTCGTCGCTGTCGGTGACGGCGATGATCATCTCGGCGTCGTCGGCGCCGGCCCGGCGCAGCACGTCGGGATAGCAGCCGTAGCCCTGCACGGTGCGGATGTCGAGCCGCTCCTGCAGTTCCGCCAGCTGGGTGGCGGACTTGTCCACCACGGTGATGTCGTTGGACTCGCGGGCCAGATTGTCCGCCAGCGTCGCCCCGACCTGTCCTGCCCCCAAGATGATGATTTTCACGCGGCCGACATCTGCTTTTGCTGACGCGATGGCCGCGAACCTTACTCGCGCCTTTGTTGCAGCGCAAGAACGCCGGATCGGCGGCTTACTTCGGTCTCGTGCTAGAGAAAACGACTCATGCTCGCACCAGGCCGTGCAAACTGACGGAACATTCAGCCCCGAGTCGGGCAGGCTGCAAGAGGCTAGCCCCCGCACGGTGTCGGCTTATTCCTACGCATCCGCGTCGGCCGCATCGCGCTCTCAACTATGAGCTGTTCAACCGTTTCGAGGTGTGCCATGAACAAGACGTCTCTTCTGATCGCCGTGCTGGCCCTGTCCGCCGCCCCTGCCGCGTTCGCCGCCGAAGTCGGCGCCAGCGGCAGCACCAACGCCAAGGTCGGCGTCGGCAACACCACAGTGCAGGCCGGCACGCAGGCGCAGATCGACGCCAATGCCGCCGCCGCCCAGGCACGCGCCGCCGCCGATGCCACGGTCGGCCCGGGTGCTTCCACGGGCGCGACGGTGGGCACGGGCGCCAGCGGCGCGCTGAGCGCCACGGGCGACAAGGCCAGGCAGATCGGCGGCGCCACCAAGGACGCGGCCGTCGGTGCCGGCAAGGCGACCAAGGATGCCGCGGTCAGGACCGGCGAGAAGACCAAGGAGCTTGGCGGCAAGGCCATCGACGCCACCGGCAACGCGGCCACCAAGACCGCGGACAAGACCAAGGAAGTCGGTGGCAAGGCCGTGACCAAGACCAAGGGCGTGCTGGGTGGCGTGGTCGGCGGCGTCGGCTCGACGCTGAGCGGCGAAGGCGGCACGACCGGCAACGGCGTGGGTGTCAGCGTCGAGGCCAATGCCGACGTCAAGGCCGGCGCGCAGTAAGCGCCAGGCGGTCGATGTGAAGAAGGCCGGCGCAAGCCGGCCTTCTGCTTTATGCGGCCGGGGCGGTCCGGCGCAGCGGCTTGAGCAGGCGGGCGTAGTAGAAGCCGTCGAAAGCCCCGCCCGGCGCGATGCGCCGGCCCAGGCGCCGCGCCTGGCCCCAGTCGGCCGTGATGGGATCGTGCTTGGCATCGGGAATGCGCATGAGGAACTGCTTGACCACGTCCTCGCCTTCGACCGAGAAGATCGAGCAGGTGGCGTAGACCAGCACACCGCCCGGCGCCAGCAGCGGCCACAGCGCGGTCAGCAGGCGCTGCTGGCGGTCGGCGAAGCGCGCCAGATCGTCGGGCCGGCGCAGCCAGCGGATGTCCGGATGACGGCGGATCACGCCGGTGCCCGAGCACGGCGCATCGACCAGGATGCGATCGAACAGCCGGCCGTCCCACCAGGTGCTGGGCTTGCTGGCGTCGACCGCGGCGATCGCTTCGGCCTGCAGGCCCAGACGGTCTAGGTTCTCGTTGACGCGGCGCAGGCGGTCGCGGTCGATGTCGGTGGCGGTGACCTGGAGCTGAGCCAGCTCCAGCGCATGGCCGGTCTTGCCGCCCGGCGCCGAGCAGGCATCGAGCAGGCGCTGGCCGTCGCGCAGGTCGAGCAGATGGCCCATGAGCTGGGCCGAGGCGTCTTGCACCGACACCTCGCCGTCCTCGAAGCCGGGCAACTGCTCCACCGGCACCGCCGATTCGAGCGCGATGGCCTCGGGCAGCGCCTCGATGGCGTGCGCGGCCAGGCCGTCGGCGCGCAGCTTGGCCAGATAGGCCTCGCGCTCGAGCTTGCGACGGTTCACGCGCAGCACCAGCGGCGCCTGCTCGTTGCTGGCGGCCAGCACCGCGTCGGCCTCGTCGCCCCAGTCGGCCCGGATACGCTCGACCAGCCAGTCCGGAAAGCTGTGTGCGGTCGCGGCGTCGCTGGGCAGCCTGGCCTCCAGCTCCTCGCGCTCGCGCAGGTAGCGGCGCAACAGGGCGTTGATGAGCCCGGCCATGCGCGGCTTGTCGAGTGCGGTGGCGGCGGCCACGGTATCGGCCACGGCCGCATGCGGTGGGATGCGCATGCGGCGCAGCTGGTACAGGCCCACTTCGAGCAGGGCCTGGATCTCGGGCTCGCGGTCGAGCGGGCGCTCCAGCATCGCCGCCGACAGCGCCGACAGCTGCGCGTGCTCGCGCAGCACGCCGTAGGCCATGCTCTTGACCAGCGGCAGATCGCGTTCGCTGCACTGGCGGCGAGCGCTGGCGAGGGCATCGTCCAGGCTGGCGCCGGCCAGCACCTGGGCGACCGCACGGGCGGCCAGGGCCCGGCTATTGAGAGGGGAATTCATCGGCAGGCGGACAACGGTGGGCTTCGAGGTGAACTTCGAGAAGGGCGACCCGGCATGCGGGCGCAGAGACTGAGGTGGCGGGCGAGTGACGTCAACCCGCCGCACGCGAATCAGGTGGCCGGCGGCTCCTGTGCCTTGGCGTGCGCGGCGCGGATCTCGCGGCACTTCTGGCGCCAGGCATCCATCTCCAGATACCAATCCTCGAGCACGCAGATGGCGCAACCCCCCGCGCAGCAGTCGGGCCGATCGGGTTCGGGCGGCAGGTCGAGGTCAGCGTCGTCGGGCGTGGTGGTCATCGGCTTACGAAAAGCGGGCGCCGTCGAGCTTGCGGCCCTGCATGGCCTGCGATGCCGCAAGGAGCTTGCCGCCGGCCCACTGCACCTGGCGCAGCAGCAGCCGGCCCTGGCCGGTCGCAACCGAGAGACCCTCGGCCGACAGGCCCAGCACGCGGCCGGGCTCGGCCTCGGCGGGCGCGGAGTCGACGCCAGCCGCGAACACGCGCAGGCGCTCGCCGCCCAGCTCGGTCCAGGCCACGGGCACGGGATTGAAGCCGCGAATGGCGCGCTCCAGCTCCAGCGCCGGCCGGCTCCAGTCCAGCCGCGCCTCGGCCTTGTCGAGCTTGTGGGCGTAGGTGATGCCCTCGGCCGGCTGCGGCAGCGCCTGCAGGCTGCCGGCGGCGAGCCGGCCCACGGCCTCGACGATGAGCCGCGAACCGATGGTCTGCAGCGCGTCGTGCAGTTCGGCGGCCGTGGTCGTGGCGGTGATGGGCGTGGTTTCGATCAACAGCATCGGTCCGGTATCGAGACCGGCATCCATCTGCATGATGGTCACGCCCGATTCGGTGTCACCGGCCAGGATCGCGCGCTGGATCGGCGCCGCGCCGCGCCAG
>JALRLM010000591.1 GCA_023254435.1 Hydrocarboniphaga sp. | reverse complement strand
ATCTGGGCTTCACCATCGTCGAAGGCACCTACAACGGCATCGCCGAGCGCAGCTACAGCGAGCGCTTCCACTTCACGGGCGCGATCAATCCGGGCATGAGCGGTGGACCGGCCGTGGACGAGGCCGGCCGCGTGGTCGGCGTCAACGTCGCCAAGCGCCTCGACGGCGAGCTCGTGAGTTTTCTGGTGCCCGTGCGTTTCGGTTCCGAGCTGCTGCAGCGCGCGCGCAGCGCACCGCTGGCCGACGTGCACGAGGCCAAGGCCGAGATCGGCCGCCAGCTCGCGCAGCGCCAGACCGCCTTGTATCGCCAGCTCATCGAGCGCGGCTTTCGCGCCAACACCGCCGGCCGCTACCAGGCACCGGCCAGCGAGGCGCCGTGGTTCCAGTGCTGGGCCAACACCAATGCGGCCGAAGTACCCAAGCCGCGGGCGCGTGTCGACAGCACGCAGTGCAATGCCGCCATCGACCTGTTCATCGCCGACGACCTGCAGACCGGCGGCGTGCGCCTGCGCCACGAGCATCTGCGCGCGCTCAAGCTCAACGATTTCCAGTTCGCCAATTTTCTGAGCGACCACTACACGCCGTTGCAGGGCTCGCTGTTCTGGGACGCCTCGCGCAAGGCCACGCCGCGCTGCCGCGACGAGTTCGTCGCCCCCGAAGCCGGCAGCGATCGTCCGCCGCTGCGCGTGGCCTGGTGCTCGCGCGCTTATCGCGACTTCGACGGCCTGTACGACGTCACCGTCTCGGCCGTCACCCAGGACGATGCGCAGGAGGCCCTGGTGGCGCGACTGTCGATGGAGAGCGTTCCCTACGACCTCGCCCTGCGTCTGGCCCGCGACTACCTGGGAGCGATCTCGTGGGCGAAGTGATCTGGATCGAGCGCGTCACGCGCGGTGGCGAGGTGCTGTCGCGCGAGCGCGTCGAGCGCCTGCCGCTCGTGGTCGGCCGCGGCTACCAGGCCGACCTGATCGTCGACGATCCGGCCGTCGCGGCCTTGCATCTGCGTATCGGACGCGACGAGTCGGGCGCGCTGGTCGCCGAGGATCTGGGCAGCCTCAACGGCCTGCGCCTGGGCGACGGTCCGCGCGTGCCTCGCTGCGTTATCGACCTGCCTGCCGGCAACACCGTGCTGCGTATCGGCGATACCCGCCTGCGCCTGCGCGACAGCGCCCATGCGGTCGCGGCCGAGCGGCCGGTCACCGCTGCGGGCCGCCATGGCGGCTGGTTCGCGCTGGCTTTCGGCCTGCTGCTGAGCGGCCTGCTGCTGACCTCGTTCTGGCTCACCCAGACCGGCGAGCCGTCGATCAGCTCGGCGTTGTCGGGCACCGGCATGCTGCTGCTCGTCGGGGCGCTCTGGTCCGGCGCCTGGGCCCTGTGCAACCGGCTGTTCGCGGGGCGCACGCAGTTCGGCCGTCATCTGGCGCTGGCCTATGGCCTGCTGAGCCTGTCGGCGCTACTCGGCGAGCTGCTCGACATCTCGGCGTTCTCGCTGTCGCTGCCGTCCCTGCCGCAATACAGCTACGTGGTGGTCTGGCTCAGCACCGGCCTGCTGTGCCTGGGCCATCTGCGCCTGATCGGGCGCGGCCACCCACGGCTCAAGCTCGCCGCGGTCGGCGGGCTGACCGCGCTGGGCATCGGCTGGGGGGCGCTGGCGCAGAGCGACGCGCGCGAGCACAGCGGTCCGGCGGTGGTCGTGCAGACGCTGCTGCCACCGGCCTGGCGCCTGGCACCGGCGCAGTCGCTCGACGAATTCATGAGCCTGAGCGCTTCGCTGCAGGCCGAAACCGACAGCGCGCGCGACGAACCGCCGCACGACCCGTCCAACGACGACCTCTGACGGCGAACGTCGACGCCAGACGCCCCAAACTGAGAGCATCGCGCCATGAGCGAATTCAAGATCCTGGGCCTGTGCGGCAGCCTGCGCCGCGATTCCTACAACGCCGCCGCGCTGCGCGCCGCCGCCGAACTGGCACCGCCCGGCAGCACGCTGAGCATCGCCGATATCGGCGGCATTCCGTTCTACAACGACGACCTGCGCGCCGAACGGCCTTTCCCCGAGTCGGTGGAGCTGCTGCGCGAGCAGATTCGTGGCGCCGACGCCCTGCTGTTCTCGTCGCCCGAGTACAACTACTCGCTGCCCGGCGTGCTCAAGAACGCCATCGACTGGGCCTCGCGCGGCACCGACCAGCCGTTCTCGGGCAAGGTCGCCGCCATCATGGGCGCCAGCCC
>JALRLM010000570.1 GCA_023254435.1 Hydrocarboniphaga sp. | reverse complement strand
CCGGTCGGCGACGACTGCGCCGCCATCCCGCATCCGCAGGGCGGCTACACGCTGTTCGCCATCGAAGGCTTTCTGCCGCAGTTCGTCGAACGCGACCCCTGGTTCGCCGGCTGGTGCGGCGTGATGGTGAATCTCTCCGATGTCTACGCCATGGGCGGCCGCCCGACCGCCGTGGTCGACGCGATCTGGAGTCGTGGCGACGAGGCCATGCATCAGGTTCTCAAGGGCATGGCCGATGCCTCGCGCACTTACGGCGTGCCCATCGTCGGCGGCCACAGCAATTCGCGCAGCGACAGCGCGCATCTGGCCGTCTCGGTGATCGGCCACGCCGATGCGCTGCTGAGCAGCTTCGACGCCCGGCCCGGTGATTTATTGCTGGCGGCGGTGGATCTGCGCGGCGCGTATCGAGAGCCGTTTCCGCACTGGAATTGCACCACCAACACGCCCGCGCAGCGCCTGCAAGGCGATCTGGAACTGCTGCCCGCGATCGCCGAAGCCGGACTCTGCAAGGCCGCCAAGGACATCAGCCAGGCCGGATGGATCGGCACCACGATGATGCTGCTCGAATGCTCCGGCATCGGCGCAACGCTGGATGTCGATGCCATTCCGCGTCCGTCCATCGCGTCCACCGAAGAGCAGATCCAACGCTGGCTGCTGTCGGCTTTCCCGAGCTTCGGTTTCGTGCTCGCCGTGCCACCACAGCAGGCCGATGCCGTGATCGAACGCTTTCACGCCCGCGACATCGCCTGCGCGGTGATCGGCCGCTGCGACGACAGCCGACGGCTGGCGCTGCGCAGCGGCGACGCGCAGGCCATGGCCTGGGATTTCACGCAACAGGCGCTGATCGGCTGCGGACCCAATCCCCACTCCAACGAGAACGCCCATGCCTGAAATGCACTTTCGCGTGCGCTGGCCCGACCAGTCGACCACGCTCTGCTATTCGCCCTCGAGTTCGATCCGCGACAACCTGCGGCTCGCGCATCCCTATCCCGTCGCCGAATTCGTCGAGACCAGCCGCGCCGCGCTGGAATACGCCAGCGAGCGCGTGGCGCAGAAATACGGCTATGGCTGCGGCCATGCGCTGGGCCAGATCCGCGAGATCGAGGCGCAGGCCAAACCCTTTCTCGGTGGCGACGGGCACGTCGTCGTCGAATCCTTCGAATAAGCACAGCCGCGAGAACGCATCATGACGTCGCACTCCACCCACGCTCCGCAGCACGTCGAAGTCGCCATCGTCGGCGGCGGCCAGGCCGGCCTGTCGATGAGCTGGCATCTCAAGCAAGCCGGCATTTCGCATCGGGTCTTCGAGCGCAAGCGCTGCTTCTCCGAATGGCGCGATGCGCGCTGGGACAGCTTCTGCCTGGTCACGCCGAACTGGCAGTGCCGGCTACCGGGCTTCGGCTACGCGCAGGAATACGGTGGAGACGATCCCCAGGGCTTCATGCTGCGCGAGCAGATCGTGGCCTACCTCGACGCCTACATCGCCAGCTTCGCGCCGCCCGTGCTCGAAGGCGTGGAGGTCACGCGCATCGAGCCCCTGATCGGCGGCGGCTTCGGCATCAGGACCAGCGCGGGCGAGTACACCGCCAATCAGGTAGTGCTCGCCAGCGGCGTGTATCAAAAGCCGGTGATTCCACGCTCGGCCGAGCGCCTGCCGGCGTCGATCACGCAACTGCACTCGTCCAGCTATCGCAATCCGCAGCAGCTGCCGCCTGGTGCCACGCTGGTGGTCGGCAGCGGACAGTCGGGCTGCCAGATCGCCGAAGACCTGCACCTGGCCGGACGCGAAGTGCATCTGTGCGTGGGTCGCGCGCCACGCTCGCCGCGCGTCTATCGCGGCCGCGAAGTCACCGACTGGCTGACCGACTCGGGCTACTACGACCTTCCGTACGAAACGCATCCGCAGAAAGCCACGGTGCGCGAAAAGACCAATCACTACCTGACCGGCCGCGACGGCGGCCGTGAGATCGACCTGCGCCGTCGCGCGCTGGAAGGCATGCAGCTCTACGGCTCGTTCCGTGACATCGACGGCCGCACGCTGCGCTTCGCACCCGACCTGGCGCGCAATCTCGACGAAGCCGATCGCAGCTACAACAACATCCGCGCACTGGTCGACGACTACATCGCAAAGGCCGGCATCGATGCACCGACCGAACCCGCCTACGTCGCGCCGTGGACACCGCAGGCCGATGCGGTCGAGCTCGATTACGTGGCGCAGAACCTGACGAATATCGTCTGGGCCATCGGCTTCACGGCCGATTACGCCTACGCGCAACTGCCGGTGTTCGACGGTCGCGGCCACCCGGTGCACAAGCGCGGCATCACGCCCTGCCCGGGCGTGTACTTCATGGGACTGGCCTGGCAGAACACCTGGGGATCGGGCCGCTTCGCCGACGTGGGCAAGGACGCCGCGTACCTGCTGCCCACGATCGTCGACCTGCAACGCGCCAGGCAGCAGCGGCAGGCGGCATAGCCAGAACGGCGAATGCGAACGCTGCCACGCTCACGCCACGTGGCCGGTCCATGCTGCGTCATCGCGGCGATGGCCGCGCCACCCTTGCGTCCATGCATCATCGCTCGCTCCGCCTCGTCCGTCTCGCCCCATTTTGCGCCGCCTCGTGGCTGGCGCTGAGCGCCTGCTCCGATGCCTCGCATGCCGGAGTGCCGACGACCGCATCCATCATCGACGACCGCCACATCGATGAGTCGAGTGGGCTGGCGCGATCGCAGCGCGTCGACGATCTGCTGTGGACGCTCAACGACAGCGGCGGTGCGGCCGAGTTGTATGGCCTCGACAGGCAGGGACATCGGCGGGTGACGCTGGCAATTACCGGCGCAACCAACCTCGACTGGGAAGACCTGGCCAGCTATCGGCACGACGGCAAGCCATACCTGCTGATCGGCGACATGGGTGACAACCAGGCCGTGCGTCAGACCACCACCTACTATCGCGTCGAAGAACCGCAGGTCGCACCGGGCCCCGGTCCGCATAGCCTCAGCGTCAGGCCCGATGCGATCTACACGCTGCGCTATCCCGATGGTCCGCGTGATGCTGAATCGCTGGCTGTGGACGGCGTGGAGAACAAGGCCTACGTGCTGTCCAAGCGCAACGCCATGCCGCGCCTGTACCGTTTCGACCTCGGCACGGCTGCCGCGATCGGCACCTCGGCGGCAATGGAAGCGCTGGGCCAAATCCAGATTCCGCGCGTCACCGCACGGGTGTGGAATCACGCCAGCCGCCACAACTGGGTCACCACGATGGACTTCGACGACGGCCTGAGTCGTGCCTACGTGGGTGGCCTGCTGCACGGTTACTTCTACGATCGTGCCGACGGCGAAAGCTGGGCCCAGGCCCTGGCGCGCGAGCCGCGTGCCTTCGACCTGCCCGACTACCCGCAGATCGAAGCCGCGACCTTCGAGCGGGGCAGTTCGAGCCGCCTCTACATCACCAGCGAGCAGCTGCCGGCACCGCTGGCGCGGCTCGAACCCTGAGCTCGCACGACGACGGCGAGTTCAATCGTCGATCGACGAGCGCAGGCTCTTGATGCGGCTCTGCCGCTGCTTGGATTCGAGTCGCCTGCGCTTGGACGCCGTGGTGGGCCGGGTCGCCTTGCGCGTCTTGGGCGGCGTGGACGCCGACAGCAGCAGCAGGCGCAGGCGCTCGATGGCCGCCTCACGATTCATCTCCTGGCTGCGGAACTGCTGCGACTTGATGACGATGACACCGTCCTCGGTGATGCGGTGATCGCGCTTGGCCAGCAGGCGTTGCTGCCAGTCTTCGGGCAGCGGTGAGGCGCGCACGTCGAAACGCAGCTGCACGGCCGATGAGGTCTTGTTGACGTGCTGGCCACCCGCGCCCTGCGCACGCACGGCCGTGATCTCGATGTTGTCGAGCGATAGCGACAGGTCGGGCGTCAGGGGAATCATGGCGCGAGCATTGTAGTGGCACGGCTGGTGCACGGTGATGGCAGACCCGCATCGCCACGCGCAACCAGCACGCACAGGAGACCGCCGACCTCATGGCTCGTACATCCGTCCGCTCAGGCCTCGCCGGCCCATGCTCGCGCTGACGATCCACATCGTCGCGGGTGCTTTAGCGCTGGCCGCCGGCGGCGTGGCCCTGGTCGCGCTCAAGGGTACGCGCCTGCATCGGCGCAGTGGCACGCTGTTCACCGGCGCCATGCTGCTCATGGGAAGCACCGGCGCCGGCCTGGCGGCCATCGATCACTACAGCCTCGCAGGCGAATTGCTGGCGCCCAAGCGCATTTCCATCGTCGCAGGCGGGCTGTCGGTTTATCTGGCGGTCACGGCCTGGCTCACGGTGCGGCGTCGGCCCGCGCCCGCACTGCTGCATCTCGCGACCACCGCAGTCGGACTCGTGATCGGCGTCGCCGGCATTCGATACGGCCTGCTGGGCCTGCAGAGTCCCGATGGCCTGCTCGACGGACTGCCGCCGCAGATGGCTTTTCTCTTCGGCGGCATCGCGCTGCTGGCGATGGCCGGCGATGCGCGCCTGCTGCTGGTGCCGGAAACAGGCGCCAGCTATCGCATCGCTCGCCATCTGTGGCGTATGTGCTGCGCGCTGGCCATCGCCGCGGCCGCGTTCTTCCTGGGGCAGATGAAGGTGTTTCCACCCTCACTGCGCCATCCGGGCCTGCTGGCGCTGCCGGTGCTGCTGAGCCTGCTGTCGATGACCGTGTGGCTGCTGCGAATGGCGTGGGCATCATGGCGTTCGCGATGCCGCGAGCCTCGGCAGGCCCATTGAGAACCAGGACCAAGCGGCCTGTGCCGCCACCACTCACGCGCGAATCAGCGTCGACCGGCGCTGAGGGCCGCTACGAAAAAGCGGGCCCGAAGGCCCGCTTTTTCCTCGCTAGCCGCGAGTTTCGATCAGGCATCCAGATCAGGAGTCGACCGGCACTTCGCGGCAGTTCTGACGGTAGCTGACTTCCTTGTCCGGGTACTTGTCCTTGGCGATCTTGTTGCCAGCGTAGGCACCACCGATGGCACCGGCCGCCGTGGCGATGTCCTTGCCGCTGCCGCCGCCGATCTGGTTGCCCAGCGCGCCGCCCGCGGCGCCGCCCAGTACCGTGCCGACCACGGAATTGACGCCCCATTCCTTCTTGGTCACCACGCGCTCTTCGGAGCAGACCGTGCGTGTCGCCACCTGTTTCGGTCCCTCGTCATCCTGACGCTGGGCGAACACCATGGCGGAGCCTGCAACCGCGACGGCGGCTACACCGCCGATGATACCGGCCATTACGTTGTTCATGACGCTGTCCTTCTTATCGAATGGCGCTTCATTGCGCCGACGCCGACATTAAATTCGCGCGCTGAATTTTTCCTGAGCCAACGACGGAGTTTCGTTCAGCCTGCGTACGTCGAATCGAGATAGCGCAGGATGTCCTGCGACTCGTACATCGCCGCTTCGTGATTGATGTCCATGAGATACGGAACCTGCACGCGGCCCGTGTTCTGCGCCAGCCACTGGCGATTGCGCGTGGTGCCCATCTCGCCCTTGAACAGGCGATCGCGGAAACTCGGCGGCCCCAGGTCGCGCCAGTGTCCCTTGCCGGTGTTGCGCAGTCGGTAGGGCAGCTCCAGCTCGCACAGTCTCTCGCGCACGCGCTTGGAGAACGGGCTCGATTCGAAGCTGAAGAGTTCGAGCGGCTCGCGCGGATCGCGCTCGACGGGCCGCGCATGCCGCACCCGCGAACCCGCGATGCCGTAAGGCTTGAGCGCAAGAACGCTGGCAACGCTCGAGCTCATCACCGTCAGCACGCGCAGCAGCCCGCGCCAGGACCGATCGCGCCTGCCGTAACGCTGGCGCAGGTAGTCGACGATGTCGGCCGATTCGTAGAGCACGCGGCCGCTGTTGTCGTCGACCAGCAAGGGGAATTGCGCCTTGCCGCCCAGCGCCGCCGCCTGCGGACGAAAGCGCTGCCCGCGCGCCGGGCACGGCAGGATCAGCACATCGAGGTCGAGTTCGGTCAGGGTTTCGCGCACGAGCCGGCAATACGGACAGGCCTCGATGTCGTAAAGGCGCAACAGATGCTCGGGCTGCCACGCGCGATGGCGCACCTGCGTACCGCGCCAGCCGCGCAGGCTGCTCGCAAGGCTGTTGACGAAGGCGTCGACCAGGGGCGTCATGCGAATCTCCGGCGAGAATCGTTCGCGACCAGCATAGGGCCGCCGGCCCGCGCTGTCGCCCGCCGCACGGCGCTTGCCTCGACGCACGGGTGCTGGAATGCTTCGGAAACAGAACAGATGAAACGAGGAGACGCTTGATGATGAACATGGGCTCCGAAGCGGGCGCCTGCCCCTTCGTCTTCAATTTCGATGCCGCCAGCTTCAAGGTCGGCGACACCGTGAGCTACCGGGTTCCCAAGCTGCAGGACTTTCCGTTCGTGGCGACGATTGCGGCGGTCCACGACGACTACATCGAGATCGTCGATGCCAGCGTCCCGGGCCGCGTGCTGCGCGCCACCCGCGAGAGCCGGCCGGTGGTGTCGGACGCCGAAATCGGCATCTGATCACCCGGGGCATTCAAGCGGCGCTCACGCCGCCTGAGCATAGTGACTGGTCCCGGTACGAGCCGGTCCGCATCCCGTGACGGCGCAGACCCGGGGTCCGGCCGGGGATCACCCAGCGGGATCATCCAGCGCAAGGAGCGAACGATGAAGAAAAAGGCATGGGCCGTCTGGAAGGGCGGCATCAAAGACGGCGGCGGCAGCATCTCCACCGAAACCGGCGTGCTCAAGGAAGCGCCTTACGGCTTCAAGGCCCGTTTCGAGAACGGCCCCGGCACCAACCCCGAGGAACTGGTCGGCGCGGCCCACGCGGGCTGCTTCTCGATGGCGCTGTCGCTGATGCTGGGCAACGCCAATCTGACGCCCGAGACGATCGAGACCCACGCCGAGATCACGCTCGACAAGGTCGGCGACGGCTTCGCGGTGACCGCCAGCCACCTGACCGTGAAGGCCCGGGTCCCGGGCGCCACGGCCGAAAAGTTCCAGGAAATCGCCAACATGGCCAAGGCGGGCTGCCCGATTTCCAAGCTGTTCAATGCCAAGATCACGATGGACGCGACGCTGGAAAGCTGAGCGCCATCCCCTCCACCCAGAGCTCAGTGTCATGACGACAGGACTACTTTCGGCCATCGCCGCCGGCAGGCCGGTCGTCGCATTACCGCAGGCGACAGTCGACAGCGGCGCGCAACCGGCGTATGGTTCGCGCCGCAGTCGCTTCAAGTTTTGTGATCAGCGTGGTTTCTCGCATGTCCGGGTCGGCCTCAACCGCCAGCCCGCCTCGCAGTGATTTCCCCTCCGATGCGTTCCTTGATCGCTTGCATCTGTCCGGGCACAAGCCCGTTTTCATCCCGCAGTACTCAACATCAGGAAATGTATCAATGAGCAATGTCTCGACCGGCACCGTGAAGTGGTTCAACGACGCCAAGGGCTTCGGCTTCATCACCCCGTCCGAAGGCGGCGAAGATCTCTTCGCCCACTTCAAGGAAATCCAGGGCAACGGCTTCAAGAGCCTCAAGGAAGGCCAGCGCGTGGAATACATCGCCGCCCGCGGCCAGAAGGGCATGCAGGCCACCAAGATTCGCGCTCTGTAAGTTCCTGAAGGTCGGCTCCGCCGGCTTTCACTTCACAGCGTGAAACAAAAAAGCCGCGACGAAAGTCGCGGCTTTTTTGTTGTCCGGGGTTTCCGATCCTCCTGCATGAGGACGGCGAGCAGGCCATCCCCGGCCGGGGATGACCTGCTCCCGAGCCGATACTCGACTCAGCGGCCGATCAGCTCGTCCGCCAGCACGTCGGCGTCGTAGATCTTGCGCAGCGCCTCCAGCATCGCCGCGCTGTGCACGGCCACCGTGCGGTTATAGCGCTCGTCGTACCAGTAGGCGCCACCCAGGGAGTGGATGTTGCCGTCGAAAGCCAGGCCCACCACCTGCGCGTTCTGGTTGATCAGCGGCGAGCCCGAGTTGCCGCCGATGATGTCGTTGGTGGTCACGTAATTGAACGGCGTGCTCAGCTCGAGGCGTGATTTGGCCTTGACCCAGGAATCGGCCAGCTTGAACGGATCGGCGCCCGTGGCGCGATCGTAGATGCCGCCCATGGTCGTGAACGGCGGCATGTCGCTGCCGTTCTCGTTCCAGCCCTTCACCTCGCCGTAGGACAGGCGCAGCGTGAAGGTGGCGTCCGGATACACGCTGGCGCCCTTCATGGCGAACAGCGCGGCCGCGATCTTGCCGGCGTTCTCGTCCTCGACGGCCTTGACCTCGTTCTCCTGCGTGCTGCGCAGTGCACGCGCCTGCGCATCGATGCTGCGCATCAGCACGATGAAGGGGTCGTCCGACGCCTCCACGGCCGCCTTGCCGCCAGCCCACAGCTGCTTGCGGAACGCCACGTCGCCGAGCCGGGTGCCGTCGACGAGGCGCGTCGCCATCGCCGCCGGCGATTCCTTGCCGAGCACCTGCTTGACCACGGCATTGTCGGGGCCCAGGTATTCGCGCAGCTTGTCGAGCGCGTAGGTCAGCTTGAGCTTCTCGAAATCCTTGTACACCGGCGCGTCGGAGAACAGGTCCTGCTCCACTTCGGGCAGGCGCGCGTCGCCGTATTCGGCCAGGCGCTCGCCGTTGGGCTTGAGCTTTTCGGTGGTGCCGCGCAGCAGCGTGCGCGCGAACGTGGAGTAGGCCGAGCTGAAACCGGCGTTGTCCTCGAGCATGGTGCGCGGCCAGTAGTCGCGGCGCTTGATGCTCTGCGCCTTGGCGATGGCATCCCAGGCGTCGCCGTACTGCGCCTTGAGCTTGGCGTTCTTGTTGACGAAGTCACGCAGCGCCTGCTCCTGCTTGCGCTTGAACTCGAACACCTCGGGATCCTGCAGCGCGGAGAGCTGGCCCTTGCGCACCTTGAGACCGTTCTCGAGCCCGAACAGCAGCGAGCGCGAGGTGCGCTGCTGTTCGGCGCCCTCGGCCGCATAGCGCGTCAGCAGGCCGCGATACTCGCTGCCGTAGAACAGGCGCTGCGGCAGTTCCATG
>JALRLM010000554.1 GCA_023254435.1 Hydrocarboniphaga sp. | reverse complement strand
TGTTCAGCGCCGGCACCGCCATGCGCGTCGCGCGCACTGACGGTCACACGCGGGTCACTGCCTTGCTGCTGACGGGACTGGCGACCAATGCGCTGTTCGCTGCGGGCATCGGCTTCATCGTCACGATCGCCGATCCGAGCTCGCTGCGCAGCATCAACTTCTGGATGTTCGGCTCGCTGGCCAAAGCCGGCTGGGGCGAGATGGCACTGATCGCGCCTGTGCTGATCGCGCTGATGCTCTGGCTGCCCCGCCAGGCCCAGGCGCTCAACGCGCTCCTGCTCGGCGAGTCCGAAGCACGGCACCTGGGCATCGATGTGGAGCGGCTCAAGCGCCGACTGCTGGGGGCCGTCGTGCTCAGCGTCGCCTGCTGCGTCGCACTGACGGGACTGATCGGTTTCGTCGGCCTGCTGGCACCGCACTGGGTGCGGCTCTGGGTCGGACCCGACCATCGCACGCTGATGCCGGCATCCGCCCTCTGCGGCGCGGCCCTGCTGAGCTTCGCCGACCTCATTTCGCGCGTCGGTTTCGCGCCGCAGGAACTGCCCGTCGGAATCGTCACCGCCTTGCTCGGCGCACCGTTCTTCATCGCCCTGCTGCTGCGCACGCGCAATCGCATCGAGTCCTGGTAAATGCTGCGCGCGACCGATTTGAGCTACCCGCGATCCGGTCGCCCGCTGCTCGCGGGCGTGTCGCTGGATGTCAGCCCCGGGCAATTCCACGCCGTGCTGGGGCCTAACGGCGCGGGCAAGTCCACGCTGCTGAAACTACTCGCGGGCGACCTGCCCGCTAGCTCGGGCACGATCAGCCTCGACGGCCGCGCCCTGCCCGACTGGCCGCTGCGCGAACTCGCGAGCCGCCGCGCCGTGCTGCCCCAGCAAGAGAGCCTGCGCTTCGGATTCACGGCACGCGACGTCGTTGCCCTGGGCCGGCTGCCATGTGCAGGGCTCGGCGCCGAAGGCGACACCCAGGTCATCGACCTCGCGCTACAAGCAGCCGGCGTCGCCCACCTGGCCGATCGCCGCTATCCCGAGTTGTCGGGCGGCGAGCGGGCCCGCGTGCAGTTCGCCCGCGTGCTCGCCCAGGTCTGGGATGGAGACGCCGACGCCGCTGCGCCGCCTCGCTATCTGCTGCTCGATGAACCGACCGCCAGCCTCGATCTGGCGCATCAGTACGATTGCCTGCGACAGGCGCGCGCGTTCGCGCGGCGCGGCGGCGGCGTACTGGCCGTGCTGCACGATCCCAATCAGGTCATGGCCTTCGCCGATCGTGTCAGCCTGCTACGCGAAGGGCGCATCATCGCCTGCGGACCTCCCCTCGAGGTGCTGAGCGCCACGACGCTGAGCGCCCTGTACGGCATCAACGTACAGAGGGTGACCACGCCGGGACGCGAAACCCCGGTGATCGTCGTCGATCCGGCAGCGAGCTGACGCGGCTCAAGCCGGCCAGGCGCGATCGATCAGCGCCTGGAACGGCCATCCTCCCGACAAGCTGCCAAAGGCCTGCCCACGTCCGCCGCCGAGCCGGCTGGCAATAAAGGCCTCGGCCACCGGCGACACACCGGCCCGCATCAGGATCGCGGCCTGGAACAGCAGGGCCATGCGCTCGACGAGCGCGCGCGAGCGTTGCTCCAGCGTGGAGGCATCGTCCAGATCGGCCATCAAGGCCATGGCCTCGCGATCGAACACGGCATCGGCGCCGCGCACGCCGGACAGTTCGGCGAACAAGGCCTCGCGCGTGGATTCCTCGCGCGACAGCGCGCGCAGCACGTCGAGGCACTGCACGTTGCCGCTGCCCTCCCAGATCGAGTTGAGCGGCGCCTGTCGATACAAGCGCGGCAGAATCGACTCCTCCACGTAGCCGGCGCCGCCCAGGCACTCCTGAGCCTCGTTGACGAGCACGGGCGCGCGCTTGCAGTTCCAGTACTTGCCCACCGCCGTCAGCAAGCGCCCCAGTGCGCCGTCCTTCTCGTCGACGGCGCGGGCCGCGCGCATCGCCAGCGCCGTGGCGGCCTCCACTTCCAGTGCCATATCGGCCAGCACGTTCTGCATCAACGGCTGATCGACCAGCAGGCGGCCGAAAGCCCGGCGGTGGCGGGCGTGATGAATGGCCTGCACCAGCGCCTGCCGCATGAGTCCGGCCGAGCCGGTCATGCAGTCGAGCCGCGTGAGCGCCACCATTTCGAGAATGGTGGCGACGCCGCGCCCTTCGGTGCCGATGCGCTGCGCCCAGGCGCCCTGAAATTCCACTTCGCTCGAGGCATTGCTCCAGTCGCCGAGCTTGTCCTTGAGCCGCTGGATGCGGATCGCATTGCGGCTGCCGTCCGGCAACAGCTTGGGCATCAGAAAGCAGCTGAGCCCGGCGTCCGCCTGCGCCAGCACCAGCCAGGCATCGCTCATGGGCGCCGAGAAGAACCACTTGTGCCCGACGATCGAATAGCCGTCCGCGGTCGCCGTCGCACGCGAGGCGTTCACCCGAACGTCCGAGCCGCCCTGCTTCTCGGTCATGCCCATGCCCAGCGTGCATCCGCGCTTCTGCGCGGCAGGCAGCAGCCGGGCGTCGTAGTCGAAAGAAGTAATGCGCGGCAGCCATTGCGCCGCCACCTCGGGAGCGTGGCGCAGGGCCGGCACGGCGGCATAGGTCATCGTCAGCGGGCAGCAGGAGCCGGCGTCCGCCTGATAATGCAGATAGGCCAGCGCCGAGCGCACCACCTGCGCCGACTCGCGAGGCTCGCGCCAGGCCAGGCTGTGCACGCCATGCTGCATCGCCAGATGCATGATCCGGTGATACGCCGGATGGAAGTCGACTTCGTCCAGGCGATGACCGTAGCGGTCGAAAGCTTTCAACCTGGGTTTGTTCTCGTTGGCCGCGAAGCCGAGTTCCAGCAGTTCGCCGCCCACCAGTTCGCCGTAGGCCGAGAGCCGGGAATCCCCCCACGAGCCTCCTTCTCGAGCCACCGCCTGGCTCAACGCGGTGTCGAGCGAGTAGGCGTTGTAGTCGGCCAGCGGAGGCGGCTGATTTTCGACGGCATGCGTCGCGAAACGGCTCGGATCGGACATCGTGGACTCCGGTTCACGCGAGCCTTCAAATGTAGACGAAGAAGCCGCTGAGGGAGCCGCAAAATAATTTCAGAAAAAGCTTGTGAGCCCGAAACGTACCGCCTATACTGCGCGCCCGCCGCGACGGGCAACAATGTCGACGGGGCTATAGCTCAGCTGGGAGAGCGCTTGCATGGCATGCAAGAGGTCGTCGGTTCGATCCCGACTAGCTCCACCAGATCCGTTTCAGCGGAGGCTGACGTAAAGCGAGTACAGCGTGTTTGGAAACTGCGTCCCCATCGTCTAGAGGCCT
>JALRLM010000534.1 GCA_023254435.1 Hydrocarboniphaga sp. | reverse complement strand
GTGTGAATAGATCTTGGTGCCCGAGACCAGTTCCTTGCGCAAACGCCAGGCCGTACTGGCCATGTCGTCGGCGATCTTGTTGGCGAGTTCGGGATCGCCATTGGTCATGACCTGGAAAGTCATGCCGGCGTCGACCACGTCGGCGAACGCAAAACCATAGTAGAAGTTGACGTAAACGTCGGGCGAACGCGCTTCCCACACCAGCGCACGCTGCACCAGATCCATCCACGGCGAGGCGCCCGTCCACTGCAGCACCGAAGCCGTGATGATCGGCGGCTTGCGCGTCGCGGTGGTCGGCTTGTAGTCGCCACGAATGCTGCGGATCAGCGTGCGCGCCGCGCGCTCACCCTGCAGATAACCGTCGTAGTGCGGGTAGTACTTGATGGTGAACGCCAGGTTGGCGTACTTGAGGAACTCGTCGTCTTCGTTGCCGTGCGGGTCGAAGGTACCGACGATCATCGCCTTGGGGCCGATGACTTCGCGTACGCGCTTGGCGATGATGGCTTCGGGCTTGGCCACGTCGCGCACGCCCATGGCGCCGTGCAGCGAGATGTAGGCGCCGTCGAACGGGCCCTGGGCCTTCAAGTCCTTGACCATGTTGTCGACGAAGTGATCGAAGGCTTCCTTGGTGATCCAGCCCGAACCCGAGCCGGTCTTGGAACCCAGCGGCGATTCGATGCCCACCAGTTCGACGTTGGCGTGCTCGCGCGCCACCTTGACGAAACCGCCGATGGACGAGCGGCTCTTGTCGTAACTGGCGCCTTCGAGCAGCGCTTCACCGCGCGCCGGCGAGCCCTCGTAGATGAAGTCGTCGAGCGTGGTGTCGAACGGCAGGAAGGTCACGGTCTCGTGCTCGAAACGCATGACGGCGATGCGGATCGGCTTGGTGGCCGACGTGCTTTTGGCGGGCGCCGCGTAGGCGCTGAACGATACGAACAGCGCGACCAGGCTCAAGGCCAGCGCTGCGATGCTGCGGTGCGGAGTTTTCACGTGTGGACCCGACGTTGGGATGAGGAACCCATGGAGTCGAGCACCGAACCGCTGTCGTCACGGCTGGGTTCGCATCCATGTCGATAGCTGCGGTGACGCCAAAAAAGAGTGGAATCCCGGCCTGCCGCCATCCAATGAATTGATCGCGGGGCGGCATAACCAGCAGTTATGAGAGCGCTCGCGGCCTGAGACTTCAGAACTCACGCAGGCGCTTGTGTACAAACGACAAATCGCGCCTGTATCGCAGCAAACGAGGCGATTTTCATCGCACTGGAAACGCCTTCGACAAGCTCGCCCGACGGGCTTGAAAACGGCAGGCTCCTGATATGATTTTTCGTCATCAACACTTTCCCCAACGGGTCTCGAACCAACATGACCGCGGTATATCTCAACGGCAGCTTCATCCACGCAGACCAGGCTCGCATTTCTCCGATGGATCGCGGCTTCCTGTTCGCCGACGGCGTTTACGAAGTCATTCCCGTCTTCAATGGCGTGATGTTCCGTGGCGAAGAGCATCTGGTGCGTCTCGACCGTTCGCTCGACGGACTGGGCATCGCGCGCCCGCACACGACCGACGTCTGGATGGAGCTCTGTGAAGAGATCGTCAAGCGCAACGGCGGCGGCACCACCTCGGTCTACCTGCAGGTCACACGCGGCGCACCGGGCAAGCGCGATCATCTGTATCCGGCGGCCAGCGTCGGTGCCACCGTGTTCATGGCCACCTCGCCGATCGGCCTGTCGGCCGTGCACGACATCGAAGGCGCCAAGGGCTCCTCGGCGATCCTGCTCGACGACATCCGCTGGGGCCGCTGCGACATCAAGTCGATCGCGCTGCTGCCCAACGTGATGGCGCGCCAGAAGGCCGCCGACGCCGGCGCCATCGAGGCCATCTTCATCCGCGACGGCCTGGTCACCGAAGGCTCTTCGACCAACGTCTTCATCGCCAAGGACGGTGTCGTCGCCACGCCGCCGCGCAGCAACAAGATCCTGGGCGGCATCACGCGCCAACTCGTGATCGAGCTCTGCGCCAAGGCCGGCCTGGCGCTCGAGGAGCGCGAAATCAGCAAGGACGAGCTGCTCGCCGCCGACGAGATCTGGGTCAGCAGTTCGTCGAAGGACGCGGCGCCGATCGTGAGTCTCGACGGCAAGAGCGTCGGCCAGGGCCGTCCAGGCCCGGTCTGGAAGAAGCTCGCCGCGCAGTTCCTGGACTACAAGTCGACTGTGTGCGGTCTCTCATAATCGCCTGACGGATTCGGCTATGCGCTCGGCCGGAGCGCATTCCGAATCTTCGTTTTTCGTTGTAGGACTTGGCGTTACGCGGAATAACTGAGGGTTATGAATCCCCGCGTTCTTTTGATTAGTGTGACTGCAGGGTGAAGGCTATCGTGAAGCTGTCAACGCCCTGCAGCCCATACCGGACGGCAGGCCGATTCTCCGGAATCCACCGCACATGACCGCCACGAACACCACAACGAATTCGACTTCTTCTCCGTCCGCCTGGGGACCGCCTTACCTGCTGTATCTCGGTGATGCTCCGGACGATCTCTCGATCAAGACCGCCCGCGGCCTCGCCTTCTGGCGTCCGCAGTGGTGCGTCGGCCAGTACCGTGGCCCCAACTGCAAGTCCTGGCTCGACCTGCCCAACATGAGCTTCGCCGAAGCCAAGGCGGCCGGCGCCGACACGCTGGTGGTGGGCATCGCCAACGCCGGCGGCATCATGGGTCCGTCGACCGTTGCCGACGTCGTCGCCGCGCTCGAAGCCGGCCTCAACATCGCCTCGGGCCTGCATCAGCGCCTGTCGGCGCATCCGGCCATCGTCGAAGCCGCAAAGCGTTGCGGCCGTACGCTGTTCGATGCTCGCCACTTCAAGCACGAAATTCCGGTCGGCAACGGCCGCAAGCGCGCGGGCCGTCGCCTGCTCACCGTCGGCACCGACTGC
>JALRLM010000438.1 GCA_023254435.1 Hydrocarboniphaga sp. | reverse complement strand
AGATATTGCTCGAACTCGGCCGCGCTGCAGCCCTGGATGGCGTTGCGACGACCGTCGCGCGGAAACAGCCGCGCTTTGGCAAAGGGCGTGAGGACGATGGACATGGAATCGGCGGAAAAAGCGGCGATGGCCGCTCAGCATAGCCGCTCGGCCGGTCCTGCACGGCTCCAGGTCCGGCCGAGGTCGGCGACTCGTGTGCCGCCGCTCGCGACGGCCTCTTGAAAAGCGCCGAGACGCGCCTAGCTTCAGTCGTACCGGGATGCCGAAGTCTGGGTTCCGGCCTCAACCACTCGCTGAAAACAGGAGCTGTGATCATGAATACGCTTTCCCTCGCCCCGCTGTTCCGCTCGTCCGTCGGTTTCGATCGCTTCAACGATCTGTTCGAGACGGCGCTGCGCACCGAATCCGCCACCTATCCGCCCTACAACGTCGAGAAGCATGGCGCCGACGACTATCGCATCGTCGTCGCGGCCGCCGGCCTGCAGGATGGCGATCTGGATATCCAGGTCGAGCGCGACGTACTGACCATCAGCGGCGGTCGCCGCGAAAAGTCCACCGAGTCCGTGCAGTTCCTGCATCAGGGCATCGCGCAGCGCGCGTTCAAGCTGAGCTTCCGCCTGGCCGACCATATCGAGGTCACCGGCGCCAAGCTGCAGAACGGCCTGCTCAGTGTCGACCTGGTGCGCCGCATCCCCGACGCCGCCAAGCCGCGCCGCATCGCCATCAACGGCGACACCGCCGCGCGTCCCAACGTGGTGACGCTCGACAAGGACGCTGCGTAAGTTCAAGGCAACACGCAGGGCAGTGAAGGTGAAGGCGCCGCAAGGCGCCTTCACCGTTTGCGTCGACATCCCGGGAATAGAGTACGCTCGACATCAATATCGACTTGACGAAACGCCTATGCCCCGCGTCTCCCGTGCCGAAACCGAAAAGAACCGCGCCGCCATCGAGCGCGCCTCGTCGAAGCTGATCCGCGAACAGGGTCTGGGTGTCAGCGTGGCCGACCTCATGGCCGCGGCCGGCCTCACGCACGGCGGCTTCTATGGGCATTTCGAATCCAAGGACGAACTCAAGGCCATCGCCTGCGCCCGAGCCTTCGCCGAATCGGTGGAGCGCTGGAACAAGCGCGTCGCCACGGCCGACGATGCTGGCGCCGCGCGATCGGCCATCGTCGAGGCGTATCTCTCCAGCTACAGCCGCGCCACGCCGGGCGCCAGCTGTCCGCTGGCTGCGCTGGCCGCCGACGTCGCGCGCGAAAACGACGGCACGCCGGTGCGCGAAGCCTTCAACGATGGGCTGGAGCAGCTGGTCGACATCCTTGCCTCGCTGCAAGACCCGGCGAAGCCGGACGCCGCAGCGGCCCGCGACCAGGCGCTGACGCAGCTCTCGACCCTGGTCGGCGCTCTGATGCTCGCGCGCGCCACGCGTGGCAAGCCGATTTCAAACGAGCTCATGGCAGCCGCCCGCGAGCACCTGCAGCCGTAGGCCACGAACAACCCGCCGCGGGCCACGATGCCCGCGCCCCCCCTGCGCCCCGACGCACCACGTTCACGGTCGCATCGAAGCCGCCACGCAGGCACCGTCTTTTCAACACGGCAAGGTCTCGATATTATAAATGTCGATCGACATTTATTTTGGCTACCGGACGCAGCAGGCGCGGTCGCGCCGCACAGAGGGGATTCGATGATGGCTTCCGCACTCGCCGCCTGGCTGCAGGCGCGCGGCATCCACTATGGCTGGGTCGTCGCCGGCCTGGTGTTCCTGACCATGCTGACGTCGGCGGCGGCGCTGGGCCTGCCCGGTGCCCTGCTGCTGCCGCTGGCGAGCGAATTCGGCTGGGGCACCGACCAGATTTCGTCGGCCATCGCGGTGCGCTTCCTGCTGTTCGGTTTCATGGGGCCGTTCGCGGCGATTCTCATGGAACGCTACGGCCTGCGTCGCATCGTCTGCGCGGCATTGGCGCTGTGCGCGGTTGCGCTGTTGCTGGGACTGCTCATGCAGCAGGTCTGGCAGTTGATCGTGCTGTGGGGGCTGCTGCTGGGCTTCGGCACCGGCCTTACCGCGCTGGTACTCGCCGCCACGGTGGCGACGCGCTGGTTCGAGCAGCGGCGCGGCCTGGTCATCGGCGTGCTCACCGCCAGTTCGGCAACCGGGCAGCTGCTGTTCCTGCCACTGGCGGCCTGGCTGATCGAGCACCAGGGCTGGCGCTGGTCGGTGATTCCGGTCTGCGCGGCCGCCTGCGTGGTCGCGGTGCTGGTGCTGCTGCTGATCCGCGATCATCCGCGCGACCTGGGCCAACGCGCCTACGGCGCCGATCCGCAGGCGCCGGAACCCGTTCCGGTCGCCGCCAGCACGCAGCCGCTGGGACTTGCGCTGCTGCTGCCGTTCCGCGTGCTGGCCGACGCCGCGCGCA
>JALRLM010000295.1 GCA_023254435.1 Hydrocarboniphaga sp. | reverse complement strand
CCATCGCCTGCTCCGGGTTGCGCCCCTCGTGCCGCGCCCGCAGGCCCGCCGCCATGACCGCCGCGACCGGCCCGCGCGTCTCCTCGCACAGCGACAGCGCCTGGTGCGGATTCCCGCGCTCCAGCGCGCGGCGCCGAACAGGTCCTGCGGCAAAGGCAGCGCGGTGTTGGTCTTGATGGGCAGTTCGACCACGTGCGCGACCGGATCAGCGACCAGCGATTCGGGCGGCGCCTGCTCGTCGAAGATGCGGTTGACGAACGAGGTGTTGGCGCCATTCTCGAGCAGGCGCCGCACCAGGTAAGGCAGCAGGTCCTCGTGCGAACCCACGGGCGAGTAGACGCGACACGGCACCGGCCACTGATCGCGCACGACTTCGTAGAGCGCCTCGCCCATGCCGTGCAGGCGCTGGAATTCGTAACCGCCACTCGCGCGCTGCGCATGACCGTCGCCCGCGAACTCGCGGATCGCCGCCACCGTGTGCGCGTTGTGGGTGGCGAACATCGGATAGAACACGTCGCGCGCGGCCAGCAGCTTGCGCGCGCAGGCCAGATACGAAACATCGGTGTTGGGCTTGCGCGTGAACACCGGATAACCGGCCAGGCCCTGCTCCTGGCTGCGCTTGACCTCGGTGTCCCAGTAGGCGCCCTTGACCAGGCGCACGGCCAGCTTGCGGCCGACGCTGCGCGCCAGTGCCTCGCACCAGTCGATGACCGCCGGCGCGCGCTTTTGAAAGGCCTGCACGGCGAGGCCGAAGCCGATCCAGCCGGTCAGCGAGGCATCACGGAACACCGGCTCGATGACGTCGAGCGACAGCTCGAGCCGGTCGGCCTCCTCGGCGTCGACGGTGAGTCCGATGTTCTGCTGGCGCGCCATCTGCGCCAGCACCAGCAGGCGCGGCACCAGCTCGGCCAGCACGCGCTCGCGCTTGGCGAATTCGTAGCGCGGATGCAGGGCCGATAGCTTGATCGAAATGCCCGGACGTTCGCAGACGTCGCCGTCGCGATTGGGGTCGGGCCGGCTGCCGATGGCTTCGATGGCGTCGCGATAGGCCTTGTAGTAGCGATCGGCATCGGCCTGCGTGAGCGCGGCCTCGCCGAGCATGTCGAAGGAATGCAGGTAGCGGATCTGCTCGCGGTCGCGCGTGTTCTTGAGCGCCTCTGCAATCGTGCGGCCCATGACGAATTGATGGCCCATGAGTCGCATCGCCTGGCGCACGGCCAGACGGATCACCGGCTCGCTGGATCGATTGAGCAGGCGGTTGAACGCGGCCTTGAAATTGCCCTCGGTCTGCGGCGACACGCGCACCATGCGGCCGGTGAGCATGAGCCCCCAGGTCGAGGCGTTGACGAACAGCGAATCGCTGCGGCCCAGGTGCTTTTCCCAATCGGCATTGGCGAGCTTGTCGGCGATCAGCGCCTCGGCGGTGTCGTCGTCGGGAATGCGCAGCAGCGCCTCGGCCAGGCACATCAGCAGGATGCCTTCCTCGGACGACAGGTCGTACTGGCGCATGAAGGCGTCGAGCGGGCTCTGGCTGTCGCGCTGCGCGCGCACCGCCCGGACCCAGTCGGCCGCCAGGGCCTGCACGGCGGCGGCACGCTCGGGCGCCAGATCGGCCAGGCTGCAGAGGCGGTTCAGCAGCGTGGTCTCGTCGGCGAGCCAGGCCGCGGTGATGCTGGAGAACAGCGCGTCGCGTCGTGGCGCGGTGCTGGCGAGCACGAAAGTTGAGGATTCGGACATCGGCTGGCCCCGGCAGGATTGAGCTTTCGATTGTAGAAGCCCGATGCGACCCGCCGCTGTCCGGGAAAGCGCCCAGTGCGACCACTCCAAATCCGCCTTGCATCGCCCGATCGGCGCAGGTGCACCTCGCGTCGACGGCGAGCACCCGGCACCCCGAGTCGGTACGAGCCTTCAGCTTGGATCAAGCGTTTGAAACGAAACTGAATTCATTCAAGGGGGCCGCAAGCCGGCAAGATTAATGACTCTGGGGATCCTTTCATCGCATCGCGCGCGTGCGCCACGACCGGCGCCGCACCGTATCCACCGACTCTGGCTGTGGCCTTGCGCCGGTCTGCTCGTGGCCCTGTGCGGCGCCTGCGCCAGCAAACCCGTGAGCCGCATGGAAACCCCTCTGCCGGATACCCCCGCGCCCACGGGCAACAATCCGGCGGTGGCCGAGCCGACCAACAGCGGACAAACCATTCCGGCCGCGACCGAAACGCCGCCCGAAGGCTCGGCCGACGCCGCGCAGGCACCGAACGATGCCGGGACGAAACCCGCCGAATTGCCCAAGGACTTCGACCCTTGCCGCAAGGAGGATCGCGCCGAAATCCCCATCATCGACGACACCCGCATCCTGCTCGAGGAAAAAACCTGCAGTGCGGCGCTGTGGCTGGACGGACTGTTCTCCGACCAGGGCGATGTCGAGGCCGCCAAGCGCACGCATGGCTTCATCGAGTTGCAGAACAACTATTCGCAGTTCGACGGCTTCAACTCGCGCGGCCGCATGCACGTGGAAGTGGACCTGCCAACCATGGAGAACCGCCTCTCGGCCTTCATCGGTCGTGAAAACGATCAGGACTTCGTGCGTGGCCGTACCGAGAACTCGGAAATGCGCACCACCTTCCCAGGGCTCGACGACCAGAACGAATGGCTGGCCGGTCTGGGCTACTCGCTGCCGGGCTCCAAGAAGCTGCAGTTGCAGTTTCGCGTCGGCGCGCGCGGACTGTCGCCGCCGATGGCCTTCACCCAGGCACGCCTGCGCTACACGCTGCTGTCGACCGACAACGACATCGTTTATGTCCGCACTACGCCGTTCTGGAATACGCGCGACGGCTTCGGCGTGACGCAGAACTTCGACTACAGCCACGTCATCTCGCGCCGCCACCTGCTGCGCTGGTTCACCGTGGGCACGGTGTCCGAGCGCACCGAGGGCCTCAACTGGCGCAACTCGCTGATCCTGTACCACAACCTCAAGAACCGGCGCGGCCTGGCCTACGAGGCCTTCATCCGCGGCGAGACCGACGAGCCCGTGCCGCTCTACGAGTACGGCGGGCGCACGCTGTTCCGGCACCCCATCCTCAAGCGCAAGCTGTTCCTGGAATGGGCGGCCGGCTACAGCTGGCCGCGCAACGACCCCGAAAAGAAGCGCGAAGGCTCGGCCAACGCCGGCCTGTCGATCGAGCTGCCGTTCGGCATCGAGGACGATGGCACCGACAACTGAGCGGTGCCTGTCACACCGACATGTGACCCTGATCACGGACGGAACGCTTCCTGCAGGACGTTTGCCGGCCCTGGTGGCAAGTCCTCGTGACGCACTGCACCATGCCCTTCTACAATCCGCCTCAACTCCATACCGTTAGTCAGGGGACCGTTTGAATATCACCATTTTCGGATCGGGCTATGTGGGCCTGGTCACCGCCGCCTGTTTCGCCGATGCCGGCAACGACGTGCTCTGTGTCGACGTGGATCCCGGCAAGGTCGAACGCCTGAAGCGGGCCGAGTGCCCCATCTACGAACCCGGTCTCGAAACCCTGCTGCAGCGCAATGTCGCCCAGGGCCGCATGCGCTTCACCACCAGCGCCGCCGAGGGCGTCGCCCACGGCCTGTACCAGTTCATCGCCGTCGGCACGCCGCCCAACGAGGACGGTTCGGCCGACATGCAGTACGTGCTCGCGGTGGCCAAGTCCATCGGCGAACACATGACCGATTACCGCGTCATCATCAGCAAGTCGACGGTGCCGGTCGGCACCGCGGACAAGGTGCAGGCCGCGGTCGCCGCCCAGCTCGCCGCTCGCGGCGCCGACGTGCCCTTCGACGTCGTCAGCAACCCCGAATTCCTCAAGGAAGGCGCGGCCGTCGCCGACTTCAACAAGCCCGATCGCATCATCGTCGGCACCTCGTCGGACCGCGCGACGCAGGCCATGTACGACCTCTACACCCCGTTCAACCGCAACCACGACAAGCTCATCGTCATGGATGTGCGCAGCTCGGAGCTGACCAAGTACGCGGCCAACGCCATGCTGGCGACCAAGATCAGCTTCATGAACGAGATCGCCAATCTGGCCGAGGCGCTGGGCGCCGACGTCGAGAAGGTGCGCGTGGGCATCGGCTCGGATCCGCGCATCGGCTTCCAGTTCATCTATCCAGGCTGCGGCTACGGCGGCAGCTGCTTCCCCAAGGACGTGAAGGCGCTGGTGCACACAGCCGGTTCGGCCGCCTTCGACGCCCAGCTGCTGAAATCGGTGGAAGCGGTCAACCAGACCCAGAAAACCCTGGTTTATCGCAAGCTCGAAAAGCACTTCGGCAGCCTGGCCGGCAAGACCATCGCCCTCTGGGGCCTGGCGTTCAAGCCGCAGACCGACGACATGCGCGAGGCCCCCAGCCGCGAGCTTATGGAAGCGGTCTGGGCCGCGGGCGGCAAGATCAAGGCCTACGACCCGGTGGCCCATCACGAGTGCGAGCGCCTCTACGGCAAGCGCGACGACCTGGAGCTGGTCTCCTCGCCCGAAGCCGCCTGCTCGGGCGCCGACGCGCTGGCCATCGTCACCGAATGGCGCGTGTTCCACTCGCCCAACTTCGGACGCATCAAGGAGCTGCTCAAGCAGCCCGTGGTCGTCGACGGTCGCAACCTTTACGATCCGGCCTCGCTCAAGGCACAGGGCTACACCTACTACGCCATCGGCCGCGGCGACAAGTAAAACCCGCCGATGTCCGACTCCGGCGACGCGGTGCTGATGGTCACCGTGGCCTGCCCGCCGGATCGTGCGGAAAACCTGGCGGCGGCGTTGGTCGAGGCCCGCGTCGCCGCCTGCGTCAACATCGTGCCGGGCGTGCGCTCGGTCTACCGCTGGAAGGATGCCGTGCAGTACGACGACGAGTCGCTGCTGCTGGCCAAGACCACGCAGGCGCGTTTCGAAGCGCTCAAGGCGCTCGTGCTGAGCTTGCATCCTTACGAACTTCCCGAGATCGTCGCGGTCTGCCTCACGCACGCTCACCCGCCCTATCTCGCATGGGTCATCGCCAATACGCAGCCCTGAAGTTCGCGCCCGCCCTGGTCGTGGCGCTGACCGCCCTGTGGTCGGCATCTGCCCTCGCAGGCAGCTGGCTCAAGCCCTCACCCCAGGACGACACCGTGCTGTCGGCGGCCGATGCCGTGCAGGTGCAACCCGCGCTGTGGCGCAACGGCGAGCTGACCGTGGGCCTGGACGCCGCCCCGGGCGTTTACCTGTATCGCGACAAGCTCAGCGTCGAAGCCGTCGATCCGGGCCCCGCCGTCGGCAAGCTGCAACTGCCGGCCGGCGATCTCCATGAAGACGAGCACTTCGGCGCCGTGAAAGTGCTGCGGGGCCGCGTGATCGCCACCGCCAGCGCCAGCGCCATGCCCCGGCAGATCCGCCTGCGCTACCAGGGCTGCGCCGAAAATCTCGTCTGCTATCCACCGCAAATCCGCATCCTCGACGTGGAGTCGCTCAACTGATGTCCGCCGGCCTCAAATCACTGCTGATCGTGCTCGGCCTGGGGCTCGTCGCCGCCGGCGGCGGCTATGGCCTGTACCGCCACCTCGCCAGCCCCAGCTCGGTCGACGAACCCGGCGGCCAGGCCCCCGAGATCACGCTCGCCGATCTGACCGGCGAAAAAGTCTCGCTGTCGGCGTTCCGCGGCAAGCTTGTGCTGGTCAATTTCTGGGCGACCTGGTGCACCCCTTGCTTGCATGAAATCCCGATGCTGCTGGACATGCAGGCGCGCTACGGCGAGCGCGGCCTGCAGGTGATCGGTCCGGCCATGGACACGCCCGAAGCCGTTCGCAACGGCGCACCGCAGCTCGGCATCAACTATCCGGTGCTGGTCGGCGATGCCGAAATCGTCGACGCCATGCAGGCGCTCGGCGATACGCTGGGGGCCCTCCCATACTCGGTTCTCATTGATCCGAATGGAGAAATCGTCGTCCGCAAGCACGGCGAGTTCAAGCAGCCTGAGCTCGAACAGCTCATCGAACGCCATCTGCCCGCCCCATCCAGGGCTGAATGATCGGCCAGTTGACGCCCGGTTCATCGGCTAAACCGTCGCCATCACCGTCTAACGTGTAGGCAAAATCCTGCAGTTTGGCTTTTTGCCGAAGTCTGTTGCAGAATCAGGGCTTCCCGACCACGGACCCGCTCACGTGAGCCATCTGCTGCTGCTGAATGGCCCCAATCTGAATCTGCTCGGCACGCGCGAGCCCGCCGTCTACGGCTCGGCCACGCTGGCCGACATCGAGAGCCGCCTCGCCGCCGAGGCCGGTTCGCTGGGCCACACGCTCAGCTGCTTCCAGAGCAATCACGAAGGCGCGCTGGTCGATCGCATCCATCAGGCGCGCGACGAAAAAGTCGGCTACATCCTGATCAACCCGGGCGCGTTCACGCACACCAGCATCGCCCTGCGCGACGCCCTGCTCGGCGTGGCGATTCCGTTCATCGAGGTGCATCTGTCGAACGTGCATGCGCGCGAGTCGTTCCGGCACCACTCCTATCTTTCCGACATCGCGACGGGCTTGATCCTGGGTCTGGGAGCCCAGGGTTACAGCCTGGCGTTGCAGGCCGCGCACGCGCGCCTGTCCACTCACAACCAGGGGACATGACATCACAATGGATCTGAGAAAAATCAAGACGCTGATCGAACTCGTCGAGCAGTCCGGCATTTCCGAACTGGAAGTGCGCGAGGGCGAGGAATCGGTCCGCATCAGCCGTCAGACGGCGCCCGTGCAGTACGTGGCCTCGGCCCTGCCGGCACCGGCCGCCCTGCCGGCGGCCGCGCCCGCCGCGGCTCCGGCCGCAGCGCCCGCCGCGCCGGTCGCCGAAGCGCCCAAGCCCAATGGCTACGTCGTTCGCGCGCCGATGGTCGGCACCTTCTATCGCTCGCCGTCGCCGGGCGCCAAGTCGTTCGTCGAAGTGGGCCAGACCGTCAAGGTCGGCCAGACCCTCTGCATCATCGAAGCGATGAAGATGCTCAACCAGATCGAGTCCGACCGCGCCGGCGTGATCGTCGACATCCTGGTCGAGAACGAACGCGCGGTGGAGTTCGATCAGCCCCTGTTCGTCATCGAGTGAACGAGATGACGAACCCAATCTCCCATGTCATCGAGTAAGCGCCCCATGACGATGCCGACGGGCTGTACCGCGGCGACGGTCGGGTGATCGCGCCATGAAAGACATCAAGAAGATTCTCATCGCCAATCGCGGCGAGATCGCGCTGCGCATCCTGCGCGCCTGCCGGGAACTGGATATCCGTACCGTCGCCGTCCATTCCACCGCCGACCGCGACCTTAAGCACGTCCGGCTGGCGGACGAATCGGTCTGCGTCGGCCCGCCATCGTCGCGCGAAAG
>JALRLM010000382.1 GCA_023254435.1 Hydrocarboniphaga sp. | reverse complement strand
TGCAGCAGCGTGAGCAGCTGCGGATACAGCTCGGGCTGTTCACGACGCAGTTGCGCGAGCGCAGCATCGCGCTCGTCGCCACGCAGGTCGACCAGACGCTCGAAGGCCGCGAAAACCAGACGCCAGCGTGTCGCTCCCTCGTCGCTCATCGCAGGCTCCCCCTTCCTGCCCGCAGCTCGCCGTCGGAGCTGACGGCCCGATCATATCCCGCCGCCATCACCGGCCGAACGGGCCGGCTTCACAGCTCAGCGCCGGCTGCGACTCCAACCCCGACTCCGGTTCACCAGCAGGATGCCGCCGAACACCAGCACCGCGCCGGCGACGAAGCGCGCGTCGAGCGGCTCGTGCAGCAGCAGCACGCCGAAGGCGACACCGAACAAGGGCGTCAGGAACGAGAACGCCGACAGCCGCGAGGCCAGGTAATGGCGCAGCAGCCAGAACCAGGCCAGAAAGCTCGCGAAGGCCACCACCACACCCTGGAACAGCAGGCTGATCCAGGCCAGCGGCGTCATCGCCACCGCCTGCCATTGGCCCATCGCAGTGCCGGCGACGATCAGCAGCGCCGAGCCGACCACGAGCTGATAGGCCAGCGTCTGCATGGGCGGCGCCTCGGACAGGGACGAACCCCGGATCAGCAGCGTGGTCGCGGCCCACAACAGGCCGCCGATCACGCCCAGCGCGTCGCCGATCAGGCTGTCGGTCGCGGCGCCCTGGACGAAGCCCTGCGAAAACGCCATCGCCAGTCCGGCGAAAGCCAGCAGCACGCCCATCCATTGCAAGGCGTTCAGGCGCTCGCCGGCCACCCGCAGGTGCAGACCCAGCGCGGTGAAGATCGGCGCGGTGTAGACGAACACCACCAGATGCGAGGCCGTGGTGTATTGCAGCCCCAGGCCCACCATCAGGAATTCGCCGGCGAACAGCGTGCCGGCGCCCAGACCGGGCAACAGGCGACCGTCGCGCAGCGAAAACAGCTCGCCACGCACGAGCATCAGCACGATCAGCAAGCCCGAGGCGATCGCGCAGCGCAGGCCGTTCTGCAGCACCGGATGCAAGGCGGGCGCAGCCAGCTTCATGGCGATCTGCTGAAAGCCCCAGCAGGCGCACAGCACGATCATGAGCGTGACGGCCAGACCATCGAGAGCCTTGCGCTGCGACATCGAAGACCTCGGCGTGGTGACGCCCGTCGGCGGCCCCTGTGGCCGGGCGCGCATTCTGCCCGCAACACCGGCGCGGTGCGCACGCGGACAGCACGGGTTCCGCCACGCTATGCATGCTATGTCGTCTCTCACCCCTCACGACTCCCATCACGACATCATGAATCTCCCCGCCATCGCCCTGCGCCGTCACGCCGTGAAGGCCTATGACGCCTCCAAGACCCTCGAAGCCGAGCGCGTCGAAGAACTACTGGCGCTGCTGCGTCTTTCGCCTTCGTCGGTCAACTCCCAGCCCTGGCATTTCGTCGTCGCCGGCAGCGCCGAAGGCAAGGCGCGCGTCGCCAAGGCCGCGCAGGGGCCTTACGCCTACAACCTGCCCAAGATCGCCAACGCCTCGCACGTGATCGTGCTGTGCGTGCGCACCGCGATGCCCGACGAGCACCTGCAGGCCTTGCTCGACCGCGAGCAGCACGACGGCCGCTTCAAGGACGCCGAGGCCCGCGCCGGGCAGCACAAGACGCGCCTGTCCTACGTCGACCTGCATCGCCAGCAGCTCGACGATCTGCGGCCGTGGATGGAGAAGCAGGTCTATCTCGCGCTCGGTACGCTGCTGCTGGGCGCCGCCGCCGCGGGCATCGACGCCACGCCGATGGAAGGCTTCGACATCGTCGCCCTCGACGCCGAGCTGGGCCTGGCCGAGCAGGGCTACAGCAGCCTGGTGCTGGTCTCGCTGGGCTACCGCAGCGAGCAGGATTTCAACGCCCGGCTGCCCAAGTCGCGACTGTCGGCCGAGCAGGTCTTCACGCGGCTTTGAGCCCCCAAAGCCGCCGGCGCCGGCGCATCGCCCTGCGCCGGCGGCCATGCCCGAATGTCGCCCAAGTTGTCTTGTTGAACGAACAAACAGCACCAGCTGCGCGGCTTGGACGACTCTCGCTACCAGCCCGTACAGACCGCCGAATACGCGGCCGAGCTCCATTGCGGCCACAAGCCTTCGCCGTGGCTGCTGCAGCCGGGCCTGCAATACCTGCATCGGCCCGGCGGCGTCGACGAGGTCGACGACACCTGCGTGCTGTCGCTGAAGATTTCGGCGACGTTCTGAGGCATCGAACCGATCGCCGCAGGCGGCCCCGTCGTCGGCCCTGCGGCGTCGCGTCGCATCGACGCGGGCCGTCTGCGCATCGGGGGCCAGGGGCGGACCGGCGTGGTAGCATGCGGCGCAACGCAGGATCGCACCACGCGGTTTCAGGCCGTCTCGCGACAGGACTGACGCCGACTCCCACCCGGCAGAGCACCGAGCATGCGCTGGATCACCCTGGCCATGCTCTGCATGACCACTGTTGTCGCGCCCGTACAGGCGCACGAAATTCCTCCGAGCTTCGCAACCCTCGACATCGGCGCCAGCGCCGTCGAGGTCGAGCTGCAGCTGCCGGTGTCCGAGCTGGCCCCCGCACTCGATCTGGCGCCGAACACCGATGTGCGGACGCTCATCGCGCAGCAGGGCGAGCGGATCGGCCAGTACGCCAAGGCCACGCTCGCGGTCTACACCGCCGAGGGCGTGTCGCTGCCGATTACGCTGGGCCCGCTGGCGCCGCGCTACACGAGCAACATCGACTGGGAAAACAACCAGTGGATCACGCTCCACGCCCGCTTCGAAGCGCCACCGTCGTCACCGATCGGAACCTTCATCTTTCAGGACGAGCTGATCGTCGATCGCAGGCCCGAGCATGAGGTGCTGGTCTACCTGCGCCACGACATTCGCGGCGGCTTGCTGGGCGACCCGCCGCTGCTGATCGGCCGCATCGGCACCGGCGAGACGGCGCTGGCCTTCGACGGCTCCGAAAACAGCTGGGGCAAAGGGCTCATCACCCTGTTCCGGCTCGGCATGCATCACATCGCCGAGGGCACCGATCACGTGCTGTTCCTGCTGACCTTGCTGCTCAGCGCGCCGCTGCTCGCGAGCGGCGGTCGCTGGCAGGACCGGCGATCCGTCGGCGACAGCCTGCGGCGCGTCGTGATGACGGTCAGCGGATTCACCCTGGGCCACTCGCTGGCGCTGGCCGCGGCGACCCTGGGCTGGGTCAGCGTGCCGGTGCGCTGGGTGGAATCGGCGGTGGCGGCGTCGATCCTCGTCACCGCCGTGCACGTCTGGCGACCGCTGTTCCCGGGCCGCGAAACCGCGCTCGCGGCCACGTTCGGACTCATCCACGGCCTGGCCTTCGCCGAGACGCTGGCGGGCCTGCAGTTCGACAGCATGACCCTGGCCGTGAGCCTGCTCGGCTTCAACCTGGGCATCGAGGCCATGCAGTTGCTGATCGTCGCAGCCGTCATGCCCCTGCTGCTCGGTGCCGCGCAGACCCGCTACTACCATGGCCTTCGCAAGGCCGGCGCCGTGCTGGCGGCCGTGTGCGCCTGCATCTGGTTGGGCGAACGCGCACTGGAACTGCCCTGGTCCACCGAGCCGGTCACGCAAGCCCTCGCCGAGCCTCCCAAGACCGTTACGGTCGCCCTGCTGCTGCTCTACGCCGTGGCGCTGATCGCCTCCATTCGGCAGATCGTGCGTCGACGCGCCGGCTGAGCCGATGCACACGCTCGAACAGCTGCGCGCCGGCGAACTGCAAGGCATTCGCCGGCTCGACCTGTCCTGCGGTCTTAGCGAGCTGCCGCCCGAAATCTACGGTCTCGCGGATACGCTCGAAGTTCTGAACCTGTCCGACAATGCGTTGAGCACGCTGCCGCACGAGCTCACGCGACTCAAGAAACTGCGCGTGCTGTTCTGCTCGGGCACTCCGTTCACG
>JALRLM010000339.1 GCA_023254435.1 Hydrocarboniphaga sp. | reverse complement strand
GTGGCGCTGAGCCGCCAGACCACGGCGGTGGCGCTGATCCAGGCGCTGGGCGGCGGCTGGGACGCGCAGAGCCTTAATCAGCTGGAGCCGTAAGCCTCAGCGCCGGCGACGCAGGCCGGCCAGCGCGAACAGCGACAGCAGCCACCACGAGAAGGCCCCGCCGCCAGAACCCGCATCGGGCCCGGCTTCGGGCGGCGGCGTGCTCGGTTCTTCTTCGCTGTCGACCACGCGCTCGACGCCGCGCGTGCCCGTTGCGCGCCAGACATCGCCGGGCCCCGCATTGGACGTCACGCGACCGGCGATGCCCGCGCAGCCAGGTTCGAACGACGCGGGATTGCCGCGCTCCTCGCTCGTGCTGCCGCTGCCGCGCGCGTCGATGGCTGCGCGCAGCCGGTCGGGGTTGTTGCTGAAGATGCCGTCCACGCCCATGTCGAGCAGCGTGCCCATCTGCGTCTCGTCGTTGACGGTCCAGGTGTGCACGTCGTGGCCCTGCGCGTGGAAGCGCTGCACGGCCAGGCGATCGATCAGCAGCAGCGCGGCATTGGGCGCAAAGGCGTCGATGTAGTCGGGACCGCTGCCTGCGAGCAGCCACGGCAGCGTGGTGACATTGGGCGTGGTGAACAGGAAGGCCGTCGGCAGCGACGGCGCCAGCGACTTGATGCGCGCAAGGCTCGCGGCATCGAAGCTCTGCATGACGATGGTCGAGCTGCGAACCTTGCCGCCGTCGACGTCGCCGGTCGCCAGCAGGCCCTTGCGACGCAGCAGATCCGCCAGCACCTGCTCGGCGCGACCGTCGGCCGAATCCTTGGTTTCGACGTGAAAGCGCATCTGCGGGTTGTGCCGCAGATAGCAGTCCAGCTGCTCCTCGAACGGCACGATGCCCGCGCCGACGTATTCGTCGCGCGCCTGCGTGGGGTTGGCCGTGTTGAACCAGCTGCCGAAATCCATCGCGCGCAGCTCGGCCAGGCTGTAGCCCGACACCGCGCCGCTGCTGCTGCCGCCCGTGGTGCGATCGACGGTCTCGTCGTGAATGCACACGGGCACCTCGTCGCGGGTCAGGAACACATCGCATTCGAGCATGTCGGTGTCCTGGCTCATGGCCAGGTCGTAGGCGAAGAACGTGTGCTCGGGCGCGTAAGCCGACGCCCCGCGATGGGCGATAGCGATCTGCTGGGCCTGCGCAGGCAGGGCCAGCATCAGGGTGGCGACGGTCAGGCTCAGGCGCATGGAAGGCTTCGGCGGGCAGAAAGGCCGGCGACGCTAAGTGCGGGTGATGAAGGTGTCATGACGAGACGAAGGCAAGCACTTGCCGCTATTTACGATATATCGTACGATCATGTCGTAAGTTATCTCCAAAGAGTCTTACGCAATGCGTGATCCACAGGGGATCGCGCCCATCCCCCGAGCAGGAGCGTTCATGCGTCATTTCCACCCCCACGATTCTTCCGGTCCCCGCCACGAGCGCGGACATCGCCATGGCGGCGGCCACGAGCGAGAGGGCCTGCGCGCCCGGCTCGAGATGCTGCTGATCGGCCGTCATCGCGGCGGCTTCTTCGGTGGCGACGACGAGTTCGTCATGCCCGGCCGCGAGGGCCGCGGTCGCCACGGTGGCGGTCCTCGCGGCCGCATGTTCGGCCAGGGCGATCTCAAGCTGCTGCTGCTTGCCCTGCTGGAACAGCAGCCGCGTCACGGCTACGAGCTGATCCGCGCCATCGAGGAGCTCTGCAAGGGGCTCTATACGCCGAGCCCGGGCGCCATCTATCCCACGCTGAGCTTTCTCGAAGAGGCCGGCTACATCGAGCCGTCGCTGCGCGAGGACGGCGCCAAGAAGTCCTACACCATCACCGCCGAAGGTCGCGCCCACCTCGACGCACATCGCACCGAAGTGCAGGTGGTGATGCAGCGCCTCCAGCTGTCGTCGCGCATGATGGCCAAGCTGTCGGTGCCCGACGCCGTGCGCGAATCCGTGCACCGTCTCAAGCACGTGCTGATGGCCCACGACCGTCATTGGAGCGAGGCCGAAATGCAGCGCGTGATCGCCATCGTCGATCGCGCCGCGACCGAAATCGCCGCCGCCAGCGACGAAGTCCGCCAGTGAACGCGCCCGTGGACCGGCACGTCTTTCGACGCGTGCGCCACGAACTCGTGGCGCGCCATCTGCAGGTGCGCCGCGTGGTCGAGCTCACGCCGCGCATGCGCCGCATCACGCTGGGCGGCGACGACCTGGCCGGCTTTGTCAGCGCCGCGCCCGACGATCACGTCAAGCTGTTCATTCCGCTGCCCGGCGAAGATCGCGCTCGCCTGCCCGATTTCTCGCAAGGCCCCGGCGCCATCAGGGGCGCGAAGGTTTCGCCCGCGCGCGACTACACGCCGCGCCGCCACGACGTCCGGATGGGCGAGCTCGACATCGACTTCGTGCTGCATGGCGACGGCCCGGCCGCGACCTGGGCCGCGCAGGCTCGGGTCGGCCAATGGCTGGGTGTCGGCGGACCGCGCGGCTCGATGATTCCACCCGACGATTTCGGCGCCTGGCTGTTGGCCGGCGACGAAACCGCCCTGCCCTCGATCGCCCGCCGGCTCGAAGAACTGCCCGCCGGCGTGCCCGTGACCGTGGTCGTGGAGATCGCCGATGCCGCCGAGCGCCAGAGCCTGCCGCGCGCCGACACGCTGCTGTGGCTGCATCGCGACGGCAGCGCCGCCGGCGAGCGCCTGCAGCAGGCACTGCGCGACATCGCATTGCCCGGCGCCGACTGCTACGTCTGGGTCGCCACCGAATCTTCACGTGCGCAGGCGATCCGCCGGCACTTCGTCGAGGTGCGCGGACAGCCCGAGGATTCGATCAAGGCCGTCGGCTACTGGCAGATCGAGGACGAGGCGAGCTGAGCCTCAGTCCCGCTGGCGTTGCGCCGCAGTGGCGCGATCCTGCGCGCTGGCCATGAATCGCCCGATGCGGTCGAGCATGACCTCGGCATCGCGCTCGTGCAGCAAGGCCACGCGATCCTCGCGCGACAGTGGCAGTAGCTCGGCCAGCCGCCAGGCGACCCAGGCCGCATCGTCGAGCCGCAGCGGCATCGGCAGCTGATCGCCACCGACCTTGGCGGCGATGTCCTCGAGCAGCATCAGCAGGCCGCGATGCCGCTCGGGAACGGCCACCGAGGGCGGCGGTTCCTCGATCTGCACCAACGCCCGCGCCAGGCCGCTCGGCGTGGTGTAGCGCTCGCGGATGCGAAAGCGCTGCTCGCCCTGCGCCAGCAGCGTGAACAGGCCCGGCGCCGGCACGTCCCAGTGCTGGATCCGCGCGGTGCAGCCCCAGTCCTCGGGCGTGGCGGGCGCGCCGACCTCGTTGCCTTCGCGAATCAGGCAGACGCCGAACACCTCGTCGTCGCCGATGCAGGCCTTGGTCATGTCGACATAGCGCGCCTCGAAGATGCGCAGCGGCAGCAGGCCCTGCGGATACAGCACGGTGCCGAGCGGAAAGATCGGGATTTCGACGGTCGTCCTGCTCATGTCTGCCTCCTGCGATTTTGCTACTGCCCGGGACCGGCGCCTGCGCCTGCGCCTGCGCCTGCGCCTGCGCCTGCGCCTGCGCCTGCGCCTGCGCCTGCGCCTGCGCCTGCGCCATAGTGAACCGCATATCAGGTCACGTGCACCGCCCGCGGCTGCGGACGCATCGAGAG
>JALRLM010000100.1 GCA_023254435.1 Hydrocarboniphaga sp. | reverse complement strand
CGGCGCTTCGTGGCCCGACAGCACGCCCGTGGCCGACGACCAGACGGGCTTGAGCTTGGACACGTTGGCGGTGGTGACCTGGTCGAGCGGGCTGTAGCTCCAGCCTTCGTAGTTACCCTTGGTCAGCAGCCAGTTCTCCGGCTCCGGATTCTTCAGGCGAGCATCGGTGACGGGCTTGTAGGCCGGCATCGGCGCGGCCGACGGTGCGGCGGCAAGCGATGCCGACGACACGGTCGCGGCGAGCGCGGCCATCGTCAGTGATTGCTTCAGTGTGATTCTCATGACTCTCCTCATTTCTGTATTGAAGCTTTGGTTGGATGAAGCGTGCTGTGAAAAGAGCGGCTCAGGTCGGCGGGCCGAGCGGGCCGTCGAACTTGCCCTTGACGACGATGGCGCCGTCCTTGAGCTCCAGCGGCAGCATCGCCAGGCGACGCGTGGCCGGACCGTTGGTGACGACACCGCGATCGGCAGCGTTGAACACCGAGCCATGGCAGTTGCAGACCACCTGCGTGCCGGTCGGGTGCAGCGTCGTGATCGGGCAGCCGTAGTGCGTGCACATCGACGAGAAAGCCACCACACCGCCGTCGGCGGCGTTCTTGGCGCTGCCGGGCTTGAGGTCTTCGGGCTTGAGGCGGACGACGACCAACAGGCCGGCCTTGGACACCAGCGCCTTGCCGGTCGTGGGGTCGAGCGGATAGGCGAGCGTGGGCTCGCCGCCGATCTTGAGGTCGGCGGGCAGAATCTCTTTGCCCTGCTTCTCCCCCAGCATGAAGGCGAGCTTGTCGCCCGGCTCCGGCTTGGTGCTGCGTTTGGCTTCGCCTTCCTGGGCCATCGCGGCGATCGGCGCCATGGCGGCCAGCGCGAGCGCGCTGGTCAGCATCTGGCGACGACCGGCGTCGGCCGGCTCGCCCGCTGCGGAGCAGCAGGCGCAGGCGTTGTCGGAAGGGGCTTGTGAGGTGGGCTTGCTCATCATTGGCTCTTGGCTGGGTGTGGCTTTACTGCGTCTGCAGGTAGACGACGTGGGTTTCGGTGAACTCCAGCAGACCGTGCTTGCCGTCGGCACCGCCGATACCCGACTTGCGACGACCCGCGTGGAAGCCCTGCATCGCTTCGAAATGCTCGCGGTTGATGTAGGTCTCGCCGAACTTCAGGTCGCGCACGGCCTGCATCGCCGCGTTGAGGTCGCGCGTGAAGATCGACGAGGTCAGGCCGTAGTCGGAGTCGTTGGCGAGCGCGATGGCTTCGTCGAGGTCGTCGACGATCTGCAGCGGCAGCACCGGGCCGAAGATCTCCTTGCGCATGATCTCCATGTCGGCCGTGCAGTTCGTGATCAGCGTGGGCTCGTAGTGCCAGCCCTTGCTTTCCACGATGCGACCGCCGGTGACGATCTGCGCACCGTCGGCACGCGCACGCTCGACCATCGCGGCCACCTTGTCGCGGCCGATCTGGTTGACCAGCGGGCCCATGTCGATGTCGGGCTGCGCGATGGGATCGCCATAGCGCGTCGCCGCGAGCCGGGTGGCGAGCTTCTCGGCCAGCGCTTCGGCCGCGCCGCGCTGCACGTAGACGCGCTCGGCGCAGTTGCAGACCTGTCCGGTGTTGATGATGCGCGAGTCGACCAGGGCCTTGGCGGTGAGGTCGAGGTCGGCATCGTTGAGCACGATGGCCGGCGCCTTGCCGCCGAGTTCCAGGTTGACGCGCGTCAGGTTCTGCGCCGCGGCCTGCATGATGCGGATGCCGGTGGGCACGCTGCCGGTGAAGGTGATCAGGTCGACACCGGTGTGGCTCGACAGCTGGCTGCCGACCGACACGCCGCGACCGCAGACCAGATTGAACACGCCGGCCGGCAGATCGGTTTCGGCGACCAGCTTGGCGAATTCATACGCGTTGATCGGCGTTTCTTCGCTGGGCTTGATGACGATGGTGTTGCCGGTAATCAGGGCCGGCGCCATCTTTCGTGCGATCAGGAAGAACGGGAAGTTCCACGGCAGGATGCCGGCGACGACGCCGATCGGCTTGCGCATGAGCCAGATGTGCTCGCCGGCACGATCGGAGGTGAGCACCTCGCCATCGAGACGACGCGCCCACTCGGCCATGTAGTCGATGTAGTCGGCGGTGAAGTTCACCTCGACCGTGGCCAGCGGCAGGATCTTGCCCTGCTCGCGCGAGATGATCTGCGCGAGGCGGTCGACGTTCTGGCGCAGCTTGGCCGAGATCTGGCGCAGGTAGCCGGCGCGCTGGATGGCCGGCGTCTTTTCCCACGAGGTCTGCGCCTTGCGGGCGGCGGCGATGGCGGCGTCGACGGTGTCGGCCGACGACTCCGGAACGCGGGCGAGCAGTTCCTGCGTCGCCGGATTGTGTACGTCGAGCATCGAGGCCGCCGCTTCGACGAAGCGGCCATCGACGTAGTCCTTGTAGTGTTCGATCACAGCTATATCTCCTCTTTGATCGTTTGATCCGAACCTTGATGAATGAGTGAGGCGTTTACGCCGGGCTGGCGGCGCCGCCGGCCGTGAGCTTGGTGCCGAGCCAGGCCGAGGCGTAGCCCAGCGCAACGCCCATCAGCCAGCTCAGCGCGACGAAAGCGATGCTCACGTCGATCTTTCCGCCCGAGCCGAAGAACGACGCGGCGCCCAGGAACGCCGCCGGCGTGTAGGCCAGCGCGGGCACCGACGCCATCGCCACCAGCACGAAGGCCAGAACCGCGACCAGTGCGATGAGCCAGTTCAGCGAACCGCCCAGTGCACCGACGCCGAACAGCGTCAGTGCGGTGAGGCCGATGCCGGCGAGCCCGGCGAAGGTGGCGCTGAGCAGACCGCTCTTGCCACCGCCTGCGGCGAAGAACGCCGCCCACGCCACGAAGCCAATCCACGGATTGAGCTGAAGCTGCGTCTGGCCGACGCTGAGCCAGACCCAGAAAGCGACCAGTGCAGCGATGCTCAAGGCGAGTGCATGCAGACTTTTCATGGTCGGTCTCCGTGGCGCTTACCAGACGTAGACGTACTTCACGTTGACGCTGTCGTTCTCCACGCGGCTGACGGCGTCGAGCGTCGTCGAGTAGCGCAGCGTGATCGACTGGTTCTTGAAGGTGTGGAACATCACGCCCACGCCGCCATCGACCGTCCACGAGTGGGGCGCGCCGTCGTTGCCGTCCTGGTATTCGGCGTCGAAGCCGATGAAGGGTTCGACGTGCTCGCTCACGCGCAGGCCGAAGCGATCGTTGGTGAACCACGACAGGCCGGGCTTGAAGCCGCTGACGCGTTCGGTCTGGTAGAGCCAGCCGATGTCACCGGTGAAGCCGGTCTTGCCGGGCATGCGGAAATCCCACAGGAAGCTCGAGTTGTTCTTCCAGTTGGTGTCCGACACTTCGCCGCCGACCGGAATGTGCACGAAGGACTGGAAGCCGACCGTGGCGTTCTCGTTGGGCTTGTACCAGACCGCGAAACCCGTCAGCGGATCGCCGATGCCGCTGGCCTGCGAGTTGTTGGCCTTGTCGCGCACGCCGATGGTGGGCACCAGGATTTCGTAGGCCAGGCCGATCTTGGGCGCCCAGCTCGGCGTCCAGAAACGCACGTACTTGCTGATGCCGACCAGCGTGCGCGTGCCCGGGCCGTCGATCTTGTCGCCGTCGGCGTCATAGGCCTTGTCATCGTCCGAAACCGTCGCGTACTGCACGAAGACGTTGAAGGGTTCGAAACCGCCGGCCGGCAGTTCGTACTCGTGCGGGCCGATGGCGTCGAAGTTCACGCCGGCGGTGGCGGTGGCCGAAGCCATGGCCACTGCGATGCCGAATCCCCGTGCGGCCAGAGTGATCGAAGAAACTTTGTTGGACTTGCGAATCATGAAGCTCTCCTCGTTGGTTTGTGTTGGCCGTGCGAAAGGCGCAGCCGCTCCCGATACCCGTTTTTCGACGGGCTTTTTGCTGCAAGAGTCGAAAGGGCCGATGCGAAGGTCTTCGGTGTGATGCGAAGCCCGCGCGCGGCTGGTGTTGCGAGCGCTAGTCGCTCTGCCGATCGCGTCGGCTCAGGTGATGTCGCTCGAACATTGACGTGCGATTCATGTGGTTCTCCCTCCAGTGCGGCGCATAGGGGCAAAGCACATGCCATTGACGATCGCCGTTACGGGCCAATGCGTTCGCAGGATTTGTTTTATGGATGCAAACGATTGACGCGGCTTCTAATTTACTTGTGCGAAAGCGCCTGAAGAAAGCCCTATTTCCGTCGTTGTGCAGTGCACGAAGTCGCCGGCGTGCAACGTTTGTTGCAGCCCGCGTGGACAGTTGTCGGCCGCTCTGAACAGCTGTGACGCCATGTGCTGAACAGCTTGCGGCGAACGGATTCCGCGCGGTGGTCAGACCATTGTGCGGACCGTGGCCGGACGCGCTAGAAAGCCGCGCAGAGCAATCCGCCGTCGCATTCAAGGCCTGATCGACAGGGCCGGCGACATCATCTAGAGCGGATGCCGGGCGTGGTGTAAGGAGAGAGATCATGAGAACGCAGACGCACGTCGAGCGGGTGATGGCAACGGCCAACGGGCTGGCGCCCGTGGACATCGAGGACGATGTCGCCACGCAGCAGATCCGTCGTTCCTGGGATCGCTGTCTCAAGCAGCACCGTCTGCATCCCGCAAGCCCGGTCGTCACGCATGTGGAGACACAGACGCGACTGCGCGAATGCCGCGGCCAGATCGAGGAATACCTGCACGTCGCGCGCGCGGGCATGGAGCAGCTGTACAAGTGCGTCGCCGGACTCGGCTACGTGTTGCTGCTGGCCGATGCCGAAGGGGTGACCATCGACTACATCGGCGACGATTCCGCCGATCGCGACCTGCGCCGCAACGGTCTGCACCTGGGCGCGAACTGGCGCGAGGAATACGGCGGCACCAACGGCATCGGCACCTGCCTGATCGAGCAGACGCCCTTCGTCTGCCATCGCGACGATCACTTCTTCGTGTCCAACACCTCGCTGAGCTGCGTCACCACGCCGCTGTTCGATCCCGAGGGCCAGTTCCTCGGCGTGCTCGACGTATCGGCGCTGTCGTCGCCGGTGTCGCGCGAAACCTCGCAGTTGGCGCTGGGCCTGACGACGATGCACGGCCGCATGATCGAAGACGCCAACTTCATGCGTCATTTTGCCGATCGCTGGGTGCTGCGCCTGGCGACGGCCGGTGCGCTGGCCGATGTCGCGTCCGACCTCATGCTCGCGCTCGACAACGACGGCGTCGTCGTCGGCGCCAACAGCGGCGCGCGTCGTCGCCTGCGCTCGGCGGCGATGCTCGCCAACGGATCGAGCGAGGTCATCGGTCGTTCGATCACCGAACTGTTCCGTGATCCCATGGATGCGCTGTCGCGCCTGCGGCGCCCGCATGCGGCGCACGATCGCGCCGTGCTCATCACGATGGACTTCATGTCCTACTTCGGCTCGCTGGTGCCGCCGAGGACGCAGGCCGGCAACCTGCAGCCGTCGACGGCGTCCACCGCATCGACCGCTGCGACGACTCTCGCGGCGACGACGCGCGAACACGTGCTCGACGTGCTGGCCGGCGACGACACGCACATGCAGCGCGTGCTCGACCAGGCCAAGCGCCTCGTCAACAAGCGCATCAACGTGCTGATCCAGGGCGAGACCGGCACCGGCAAGGAAGTGTTCGCGCGCGCCATGCACGAGGCCAGCGCGCGCGCCGACAGGGCCTTCATCGCCATCAACTGCGCGGCGATTCCCGAAACCCTGATCGAAAGCGAACTGTTCGGCTACACGCCGGGCACCTTCACGGGTGCGCGCAGCCGTGGCATGAAGGGCCTGATCCAGCAGTCCGACGGCGGTACGCTGTTTCTCGACGAAATCGGCGACATGCCGCTGAGCTCGCAGACGCGCCTGCTGCGCGTGCTGTCGGAGCGCGAAGTGCTGCCGCTGGGTTCCGACAAGCCGATCGCGATCGACCTGACCGTGATCGCCGCCTCGCATCGCGACCTGCGCCGGCAGATCGCGGCCGGCACCTTCCGCGAAGATCTCTACTACCGCCT
>JALRLM010000160.1 GCA_023254435.1 Hydrocarboniphaga sp. | reverse complement strand
CGCAGAAATCGAGCATCTGCTGGGTCTCCGGAATGCCGCCGATCAGCGATCCCGCGATGGCTCGGCGCCCGAAGATCAGTCCGCCCACGTTCGGGCTCTGGTGCGGCTCGGCCGGCACGCCGACCAGCACCATGGTGCCTTCGCGCTTGAGCGCGGCGATGTAGGGATCGAGATCCAGCGGCGCGGCCACGGTGTTGAGGATGAAATCCAGCGTGCCGGCGACGGTCGCCATCTGCTGGGCATCCCTGGAGATCACGGTGTGATCGGCACCGAGGCGACGCGCATCGGCCTCCTTGCCGGGCGAGGTCGTGAACAGCGTGACTTCGGCGCCCATGGCCTTGGCGATCTTGACGCCCATGTGACCGAGCCCGCCCAGGCCGACGACGCCGACCTTGCTGCCCTTGCCGATCTTCCAGTGATGCAGCGGCGAGAACGTGGTGATGCCCGCGCACAGCAGCGGCGCCGCCGCAGCCGGATCGAGCTTGTCGGGCACGCTCAGCACGAACTCCTGACGCACCACGATCTTGTCGGAGTAGCCGCCGTAGGTGTTGCTGCGCGTGCTGCGATCCCGACCGTTGTAGGTGCCCGTGAAGCCCTTGCTGCAGTACTGCTCCAGGCCTTCGCGGCAGGATTCGCACTGCTGGCAGCTGTCGACCATGCAGCCCACGCCGACCATATCGCCAGCCTTGAAGCGGCTGACCTTGGAACCCACGGCGGTGACGCGGCCGACGATTTCATGGCCCGGCACGCAAGGGTAGACGGTGCCCGACCACTCGCTGCGCGCCGTGTGCAGATCGGAGTGGCAGACGCCGCAATAAAGGATGTCGATGGCGACATCGTTGTCGCCCGTCGCGCGACGATCGAAGGAGAAAGGCGCCAGCGGTGTCGAACCGCTCTGCGCAGCATAGGCATAGGTTTTCATGGCATTCCTTGTCGAATGAAGCAGTGAACAAAAAGCGAGCCCGCCGGCGTCATTCTCGTGAGGCCGGCGTGAGCGCAAAGGGCATCGCAGCAGATGCGCCAATGCGGCGCATCGCCTCACGGCGATGGGATCACGCGAATGGAAACCCGCGCGCGATCAGTGCAGCGTTTCGCCGCCGATCTGGGCGACCCGCAGCAGGTTGGTGAAACCGGATTCGCCGAACGGCAGTCCGGCGACGATGACCACCGACTGACCGTGACGGGCGAACTGCTCCTCGGCCGCCGTCCAGGATGCGAAGTTGGTCATCTCGTTGACGCTGGCCACCTCGTGCGTGAGCACCGAATGCACGCCCCACACCAGCGCCATGCGCCGAGCGGTGGCCTGCAGGGGCGTCATGCCGATGATCGGCGCCTCGGGCCGCTCGCGCGACACGCGCAAGGCCGACGAACCCGAGCGCGTATAGGCGACCACGGCGGCGGCCTTGAGCCGGCTGGCGACATTGCAGGCTGCCTCGCCGATGGCCCCTGCGATGTCGGCCTGCGGCGGCGTGTGCGCGGCATCGGTGACTTCGCGGTAATGCGGGTCGGATTCGGTCTGCGTGATGATGCGTTCCATCATCTGCACGGCTTCGATCGGATACTGGCCGGCGGCCGATTCGGCCGACAGCATCACCGCGTCGGCACCGTCGTAGATCGCGGTGGCGACGTCGGAGGCCTCGGCGCGTGTCGGAACGGGCGCCGAAATCATCGACTCCAGCATCTGCGTGGCCACGATCACGGGTTTGCCGTGGCGGCGGCAACTGCGCACGATGCGCTTCTGGATCGACGGCACATGCTCGGCCGGCAGCTCCACGCCCAGGTCGCCGCGCGCCACCATGACCGCGTCGGTGGCGGCGACGATTGCTTCGAGGTGGCCGATCGCCGCCGGCTTCTCCAGCTTGGCGACGATGCCCGCGCGCCCCTGGACGATGGCCTTGATCTCCTCGATGTCCTCGGCGCGCTGCACGAAGGACAGCGCCACCCAATCGACACCCAGTTCGAGCCCGAATGCCAGATCGCGGCGATCCTTTTCGGTGAGCGCCGAAATCGGCAGCATCACGCCGGGCACGTTGACACCCTTGCGCTCCGACAGCTTGCCGCCCGTGACCACGCGGGTTTCGGCGTGGCTGGCCGAAAAACGCTCGACACGCAGGCGGATGCGGCCATCGTCGAGCAGCAGATCGGTGCCCTCGGTCAGCGCGGCGAAGATTTCGGGATGCGGCAGGGCAACGCGGGTGGCGTCGCCCGGAATTTCTTTCTGCAGGTCAAGGCGGAACGGCGCGTCGGGAACCAGGGTGATCGGACCGTCGGCGAAGGTTCCGATACGCAGCTTGGGGCCCTGAAGGTCCATGAGGATGCCAATGGGCCGCCCCAGTTCGCGCTCGATGCTGCGGATCAGTTCGGCCCGCTCACGATGGTCCTCGTGCGCACCATGGCTGAAATTGAGCCGGAACACGTCGGCCCCGGCGCGGAACAAGGCCTCGATGGTGGCCCGCTCCCGGCTCGCGGGGCCCAGGGTGGCAACAATCTTGGCGTTGCGTAAACGACGCATGCTCCCTCCTGTAAAGGTCCGGCCATCATACGGTAAGCCCGCCACCCCGCCTTGCCTGAAGCTGCTGAACATTCACCCTCTCTTGCACAACCGGCCGGCGCCCCCAGTCTGGATTCAGGGACATTGAGCATGCTGGAGATGGCGATCCAGCCAGCGATGCGATCCGGCGGTTGGTTTTGCCAATCATCGGGATTGATAAATTCAAACGTCGAAACGACGCAAACGGCGAACTTCGAGGCGGCTTAGCACTCTATGATGCTGACTGCTAACATGCAGCCGTTCATCGGAGTAAGAGTCATGACGCAATCCACCGCTCTCAGCCTGCGCAACAACGCGATGCTGATGCCGCTGTCGGGCAGCCTGGAAGCGTATATCCAGTCAGTCTCGCGCATTCCGGTCCTCAACCCCGAGGACGAGAGTCGGCTGGCTCACCGCCTGCACGACGAGCAGGATCTGGGCGCCGCGCAGAAGCTGGTGTTGTCCAACCTGCGCTTCGTCGTTCACATCGCGCGCGGTTACATGGGCTACGGGCTACAGCTGGCCGACCTGATCCAGGAGGGCAACGTCGGCCTGATGAAGGCGGTCAAGCGCTTTGACCCCAATGTCGGGGTGCGCCTGATCAGCTTCGCCGTGCACTGGATCAAGGCCGAGATTCACGAATTCATTCTCAAGAACTGGCGCATCGTGAAGATCGCCACCACCAAGGCCCAGCGCAAGCTGTTCTTCAACCTGCGCTCGGCCAAGCAGCGCCTGGGCTGGATGAACCAGGCCGAAGTCGAGGCGGTGGCACGTGACCTCAAGGTCAAGCCCGAGGAAGTCCTGCAGATGGAATCGCGCCTGGGCGGCCACGATGTGTCGTTCAGTGCCACGCCGGACGAAGGCGAAGAATCCACCTACGTGCCCGAGGACTACCTCGCCACCGAGGACAGCAGCATCGCCGAGATCGAGGACGCCGGCTGGAACGAGCGTCGCGAGACCACCATGCGCAAAGCCCTAGCCCAGCTCGACGATCGCGCCAAGAGCATCCTGATGCGCCGCTGGCTGTCGGAAGGCGAAAAAGCCGGCCTGCAGGAACTGGCCGATGAGTACGGCGTATCAGCCGAACGCGTCCGCCAGATCGAAGCGGCGGCAATGAAGAAGCTGCGCAAGGCCATCGAGGCACTGCCGGCCTGAAGACCGGGCCAATCCGGCCGCCACGGCAGGCAGAAAAGTAAGGCGGCTGATAAGCCGCCTTTTTTGAAGCTTCTGAGCGCCCGCCAGATCATCGGCGAGCGCGAATCCACTGCCTGGTGCTTACGCCGCCTGGATGCGCAGCAGGCGAACGCGGCGGTGCTGCTGACGTAGCGCGTCTTCAAGCGTCTGGATGCGGCGGCGCACCTCACTGGTCTCCCAGTGCTCGGAAAGCTGCTGCTTGGCGTGCTCGAACTTTTCCTGCTGCAGGCGGGCCCATTCGGACATGGTGGACGCAAAGCTCTGCGTTTCGTGCTCCAGCAGCAGCTGCAGGTGCGCCAGGCGGCTGCCAGCTTCGGCCTGGGCCAGGCGCTCCTGGGCACGCTGAAACTGGCGCTGCACCTTGGCGCGCTGGATCTGGAACTCCGGCGTGCGGCGCAGGCCATGGGCGAGGCCCGTCCACGACGCGGCGGCGATCAGCCACTTGGTGGGATCCCACTGCCACCAGCGAATGCCGTTGCGGTAGTCCCACTGAAACAGGTGGTGGAAGTTGTGATAACCCTCGCCGTAGGTGAACAGCGCCAGGAAGTCGTTGTCGCGCGCACTGTTTTCGGCCGTGTAGGGCTGACGGCCCCAGAAGTGGGCCAGCGAGTTGATGAAGAAAGTGAAGTGATGGTTCACGACCAGGCGAACCAGGCCCGCCAGCACCAGCGTTCCCCAGGGATCGCCCGTAGCCCAACCGGCCAGCAGCGGAACGGCGATGTTCATGAACAGCGCGATGCCCAGGTAGTGCTGGTGCTGGAAGGCAACGATGGGATCGCGTTCCAGATCGCGCACGTTGCTGAAATCAACCCGATGGCATTCCTCGTCGCGCAGCATCCAGCCCATGTGCGAATACCAGAGCCCGCGACGAGAGGAATAGGGATCGCGCGTTTCGTGATCCACTTCGCGGTGATGCACGCGGTGCATCGATGCCCACACCATGATGCTGTTTTGCAGGGCCTGGGCGCCGAAGGCGCCGAAGAACAGGCGCAGGCTCCAGTGCGCCTGATAGGCGCGATGCGAGTACAGCCGGTGATAGCCCGCCGTGATCGACATGCCGCTGGCATACAGGAAGACGCCGAACCAGACCCAGGCCGAGGCACTGAAGTCGTGATGCCAGACGTACAACGGCACTACCGTCACCAGCAGCGCCGTGGTCAGCACGAACATGATGATCGCGGGCCAGTTCAGGCTTGGAACATGAGCCGGGGCAGCAGTCGAATCGGAAGGAGAAGACATGGAGCGGGTGAGCCTGAGGAGGCCTCTGTGGGAAACCGGCATTGGCCGGCGGGACCATTCTATCAGCGGGTCAAGCGCATTTTCTGACAACGACCGCCATAGAAAGTACCTGGGTCTACCGATCGGCGGAAGATCACAGGCGACGAAATCGCGTCCAATTCTTCGGGCTCGCCCCATCAAAAGCACTCGAACCCAGCAATACCTTGCCGCATCTTTTGCTACGCGAGCATGACCGCCCGATGATCGGAGCCCCCCACGGAACGCACTCGTCCAACTACGGTTCATCGACAGTACCTAAACTTTCCCTGCCCGGCACGACATCTACCGCGACGATAAGAGGATTGATCGGGCAGATGCCGAGCGATATGGTAATGACCGCTTCGGTAAGAAGACTTCCGACGATCAGGCAAGGACGCCTAAATGAGTCAGCGCCCGACAAGCCTCACCCCTACAGCAGACTTCGACGAGGCCGATGAACTGACCGGCCGTGCGGCCTGCTTCTTGTTCTGCTGCATGGCGACCTTGCTGGTGCTCAACGCCATCGCCGAGGTCTGGTTTTATACCGATCATCCGGCGCTGTCCTCGGCCTATGCCATCGGCCTCGTGTTCGCCATACCGGCCTGCGCCGCCGGCCTCGCACTGAGCCTGCCGGGCGCTCCCGCACGACCGTCGTCGCAGGCGTTCGTCATATTCGTCATCGGCATGGGCCTGCTGCTGATGTCCGAGCGCTGGACGCATCGCGATTTCAGCCCCATGGCCTACCTGCTGCCGGCCTTCGTTTTCGGCGCGGCAACGCTGACCAACCTGCCGCCATCGCGGCTGCTCCCCGTGGGCGGCCTGCTGCTGGGCCTGGACATCTGGCGCGTCGTGGTCAGCCATGGCGACGGCGGCGTGGTGCCGCAGACGGTCGCTGCGGATGGCTTGTGCGCCGTCTTCGGTGCCGCCGCGCATCTGCGCATGTGGCATCTGAATCGCCGCGAGAAGCTGCACAGCCGGCAGGCGCTCGAAGATCCGCTCACCGAACTCGGCAACCGCCGCGCCTTCGAGTTGCGCGCCGAGCAGGCGCTGGCGCTGGCCCGGCGCGAACAACGGCCGGTGACGGTGGCCGCGCTCGATCTCGACCGCTTCAAGCAGATCAACGATCAGCACGGACATGCGGCCGGTGATGCCGTGCTGCGCTTCGTCGCCGATGCCTTGCGCCGGCACGCGCGCCGACCGCTCGATTGCCTGGCCCGCCTGGGCGGCGACGAATTCGCGGTGCTGTGGTTCGATCTGGACCTCGAAACGGCCCAACAAATCGGCCGGCGGCTGGTAGCGGACATCGGGCAGCACCCGCTGCGGCTGGATAACGGTGCGCTGGTGCAGCCTCAGATCAGCCTAGGGGCCTGCGCGGGCCTGCCCGCCGTTTCGCTCGGCGAGTTGCTGCGGCTGGCCGACACCGCGCTCTACCAGGCCAAGGGACAGGCACTCGGCCCGCGCTCCATGGTCCGCTCGATGCCGGGCACCCGTGTGCGGGCGCTGCGGGACGCTACAGGGCTGCCTGCGTCGACATCGGCACGCGACATCTGCGCCCGCGAATTCGCCTCACGGTCCTGAAGCCCTGCCCGACCGCCACCAGGCCGGCAATTTGAGTTGCATCAACACCAGGGGCCGCTGACGCGGCCCCTGGTGTTGATGCAGAAAGCGACAGCGCGGCGATCAGACCCTCGGTGCGATGCCGGACTCGATCATCTCGACAGCGGCATCGATCACCGACGCCGGCGGCATGCTGCCGGTCCACAGACAGTAACGCATGCCCAGGTACTGACTGATGCCAAGAATGGCCCAGGCGCGCGTCTGCGAATCACCAGGGCGCAGTTCCCCGCGCACAACCGCTTCTTCGAGATCAGCCGCGTAGTGCCTGACGAAGCGTTCGGAAAAATCGCGGAACGCGGTCTCGTCGACGAACTGCGACTCCTGCACGATGCGGTAGTCACCCTGCCTGTCGAGCATGAACTGCAGCAGAGCGACCAGCGCGAGACGTTCGGCCTGCGCGCGATCCTGAGCACCGGCGATGGCGCGCGCCACGAACTGGCGCTGCGAACGACCGATGTCACGCACCAGCGTGATGAAGATTTCTTCCTTGGTGTGGAAGTACAGATAAAACGTGCCCTGCCCGACGTCGGCGCGGCTGGTAATGGAACTGACCGACGCCGCATGGAAACCACGCGCGCCGAATTCGACGATGGCGGCATCCATGAGCTTGCGGCGGGTGGCTTCGCCACGCGCGGTGGCCGGAACCAGGGTCTTGAAGCTCGGTACGGGCGGGGGCAACGGGTAGTTCATGTCGACGGCGTTCCAATCGTGGGTGAAATCGGCTCCGCATCCCGCCTGATTTCGGGCCGTCATCGGCTGATGGCGTATCCAGGCACCAGGGTTTCCACAGCACCTGAAGCGGAGTTGATCAGGCTGAATCAGGCTGAATCAGGCTTCATAGTGGACAAGCGCTGTACGTGCGACCTTTCGTTTTTTGACCGGCGGTCATCCTGGGCCGAAAAGAGGCATTCAGGCTGCGGCGATCCGGATGCCGTGTAACAACCATCGGAATCGCTTTGCCGACACAGCTTTTTGAACGGCGCTTGCCTAGAATCTGCACCCATGTCGCGAATCGAACCCGCCCAGGCACGTGCCCTGGTGTTTGCCCTGTTGACCCTCGCTATTTTCGTCGCCGCACTCTGGGTGCTCGACGACAGCCTGCGGAATCTGCATCTGCGCGACCTGTGGCAACCGCTGCAGACCCTATCGCGACTCGAAATCGGTGCCGCCATTGCCTGGACCGCCGCCAGCTACGGCGCCTTGACCCTGTATGACCGCTTGGCGCTGACCGTCGCGGGACGCCAGCTGCCCTATCCGCGCGTGGCGCTGATTTCGTTCATGGCCTGTGCGCTGGCGCACTCGCTGGGGCTGGCCTCGCTGTCGGGCGGCTCGATCCGCCTGCGCGCGTACACTGCCGAAGGCCTATCGGCTGCCGACATCGCCGTGGTGCAAGGCCTGTTTTCGCTCACCTTCATGCTCGGCGCCGGCAGCCTGCTGAGCGTGTCGCTGCTGCTGGAATCGGCCGAAGCCGCCCGCTTGCTGCACATTCCAGCGCCGCTGGCGCAGGTGCTGGGTGCGCTGCTGGGCCTGGGCCTGATCGGCTATGCGCTGGCGGCCTCGCTGCGCCACGAGCCGCTGCGCCTGCGCAACTGGCAGATTCCGACACCCGGCGCGGCACAGGTGGCAGGCCAGTTCGGCGTCAGCATGGTCGACATCGCCTGCTCGGCCGCCGCCCTGTACGTGCTGCTCCCGGCCAGTGTCAGCATCAGCTATCCGGCGTTTCTGGGGCTGTACGTCATCGCCATTACCCTGGGCGCGCTCAGCAACGTGCCGGGCGGACTGGGCGTGTTCGAGTCGGCGCTCATGTTGATGCTGCCCTCGGCCGAGCCGGCGCCGATGCTGGGCGCCATCCTGCTGTTCCGCGTCGTCTACTACATCGGGCCGTTCATCATCGCCCTCGGCCTGCTGGCCTGGCGCGAAGCCCACGCCGTGCGCGGCCCGCTGATGCGGGCTACCACGCGCGCCACCTCAGTGTTGCGCCGCTCGTTGGAAACGGTGGTGCCGCAGGCACTGGCGACGTCGGTGTTCGTCGCCGGCGCGGTGCTGCTGTTCTCGGGCTCGCTGCCGGCGATCGGCAATCGCATCGACTGGCTCGCCGAGGCACTGCCGCTGGGCGTCATCGAAGCCTCGCACCTGGCCGGCAGTGCCCTGGGCGTCGGCTTGTTGATCCTGGCGCGCGGCCTGTATCGCCGGCTGGAGGCGGCGTGGTGGATCACGCTGCTGCTGCTGGGCGCCGGTATCGCCGCTTCGCTGCTCAAGGGCGTCGACTACGAGGAGGCAATCCTGCTCGCCGTCGTCATGGGCCTGCTGGCGGTGTCGCACGAGCGCTTCTACCGCAAGGCACCGCTGACCGACGCCCGATTGTCGCCACTGTGGCTGCTCAACGTCGCGCTGGTGATCACGGCGGCGATCTGGCTGGGCTTCGTCGCCTTTCGCAAGGTGGAATACGCGCATCAGCTCTGGTGGCAGTTCGCCTTCGACGCCAACGCGCCGCGCATGCTGCGGGCCAGCCTGGTCGCCGTCGTCGTGGCCTCGGCTTACGCTCTCTGGAGCCTGCTCGGCTCGGTGCATCCCGAACCCGAAATGCCGGACACCGACGAACTCGACGCCGCCGGGCGCTGCCTGATCTCGGGCGGCGATTCACTGCCCAATCTGGTATTGCTGGGCGACAAGCAGATTCTGTTCAGCGAGCAGCGCGACGCCTTCATCATGTACCGGCGCTCGGGGCGTTCGTGGATCGCGCTGGGCGATCCGGTGGGCAATCCGGCGCGCTTCCTCGAACTGGCCTGGAGCTTTCGCGAGCTCTGCGACGAGCATGGCGGCTGGTGCGTGTTCTACCAGGTGACGGCCGAGAAACTGCCGCTGTACCTGGACCTGGGCCTGTCCTTGTCCAAGCTCGGCGAGGAGGCGCGCGTGCCGCTGACGGCGTTCTCGCTCGAGGGCAAGCCGCGCGCGGAACTGCGCACGGCGCAGCGCAAGGGCCAGCGCGAAGGGCTCACCTTCTCGGTGTTGCCCGCCGCCGAAGTGCCCGCGCATCTCGATGCGCTGGAGGCCATTTCCAGTTCCTGGCTCAGTCACAAGTCCACCGCCGAAAAGAGCTTCTCGGTGGGCCGCTTCGATCGCGGCTACCTGGCGCGCTTCCCTTGCGCGGTGGCTCGCCGCGGCGAGCAGATCGTCGCTTTCGCCAACCTGTGGCGGTCGGGCGACGGCAGCGAACTGTCGGTGGACCTGATGCGCTACAGCGGCGAAGCGCCACGCGGCGTCATGGACTATCTGTTCGTGGAACTGCTGCTGTGGGGCCAGCAGAACGGCTATGCCTGGTTCAATCTCGGCATGGCGCCGCTGTCGGGTCTCGAGCATCACCCGCTGGCGCCGCTGTGGCATCGCATGGGCCTGCTCGTACACCGCTACGGCGAGTCGTTCTACAACTTCGACGGCCTGCGGCGTTACAAGGAGAAGTTCCTGCCGGTCTGGCGTCCCCGCTACCTGGCTTCGCCGGGCGGGCTGGCGCTGCCGCGCATCATGCTCGATACCGGCGCGCTGATCGCCGGCGGCGTCAAGGAGATGGTCTGGAAATGAGCCATCGTGTTCTGCGCCTGGCCGCCGCCGCGCTGCTGGGCCTGACTCCGGCGACGCTGCCGGCTCAATCCACCTCGCCGCCGAGCGTCGAAATCCTCGATCACGGTCGCTTCGAGCACCTGCGCCTGCTGCGGCCGGCCGGCCCCGCCCGCAGCACCGTGCTGCTGTTCTCGGGCAACGCGGGCTGGGACGCACATACCGCAGCCTATGCCGAGAGCCTGCGGCAGTCGCAGGCGCTGGTCGCCGGCATCGATACGCCGGCGCTGCTGCGCAAGCTCGGCGAGGACGGCGGCGACTGCGAGTTCCTGGACGGCGACCTCGACAACCTGGGCCGCTTCGTCCAGGCCTATTCGCGCCAGGACGACTATCGTGCGCCGCTGCTGGCCGGCTCGGGCGATGGCGCCGCGCTGGTCTTCGGCGTGCTCGCGCAGGCGCCGGCCAGGCAGTTCGCGGGCGGCGTCGGCATCGGCTTCTGCCCGCGCAGTTCGTTGCATCCGCCGCTGTGCAAGGGCAGTTCGCTGCAGCAGCGCGCCATCGAAGGCGGCTCGCAGTTCCTGAGCAGTTCCAGGCTGCGAGCGCCGTTCACGGCCGTGATCACACCCGACAGCAGCGCCTGCGGGGCCACCGACTTCCTGCGCCGGGTGGAGATGACCGAACTGCAGTATCCGGTTCGCCGCCGGGTCGGGCCGCCCAGCGCGGCCGCCGCCGCCGTGGTCGCCTACAAGCGTCTCGCCGCCGGCGTCGCGCCGGCCCAGCGCAAGTCCGAGGCCTTGCCCGATCTGCCGCTGGTCGAGATCCTGGCCGACAAGCCCGCAGCCGGTGCGCCCGATTATCACGACAGCTTCGCCATCCTGATGTCGGGGGACGGCGGTTGGGCTGGACTCGACGAGGAACTCGCCGCCACGCTGGCCGCGCACGGCATGCCCGTGGTCGGGCTCGATTCGCTGCGCTACTTCTGGACCGCACGCACCCCCGAGAACATTGCCGCCGACGTCGTGCGCATCGTCGATGCCTACACCGAGCGCTGGAACCGCCATCGCGTGCTGCTGCTGGGCTATTCGCAGGGCGCCGACGTGCTGCCGTTCGCCCTCAACCGCCTGCCGCAGACGACGCGCGACCGCATCGCGCTGAGTGGCGCCATCGCCCTGTCCGAGCACGCGGCCTTCGAGTTTCACGTCGGCGCCTGGGCGGGCCAGGCCGGCGATGCACCGACCACGCCGGAGATCGAGAAACTGGCCGATCAGCAGGCCCGCTTCATGGTCGTCTGCGGCCGCGACGACGAGGCGGCCATCTGCCCCAAGCTCGACGCCCGCCACTATCAGCTGCACGTGCTGCCCGGCAGCCATCACTTCGACGGCGCCTACGAAGAACTCGCCAAAACCGTGCTGGGCGGCCTGCCACCGCCCGCCGCCCCGCCTTGAGAACGTCTCGATGGAACTGCTGATCGGCCTGCTGGCCACCCTGCTCGTGCTCGGCGGCCTGGCCGGCTCGGTGCTGCCGATCCTGCCGGGCCTGCCGATGATCTTTGGCGGCCTGCTGCTGGCCGCCTGGGCCGATCAGTTCCAGCGCGTCGGCAGCATCACCGTGGGCGTACTCGCGGTGATGCTGGTGATCGGCCTGACGCTCGACTTCATCGCCGGCAGCCTCGGCGCCAAGCGCGTCGGCGCCAGCCCCAAGGCCGTGCTGGGCGCGACGCTGGGCAGCATCGTCGGCATCTTCTTCGGCCTGCCGGGCCTGGTGCTGGGCCCCTTCGTAGGCGCCGTGATTGGCGAACTCGCCGCGCGACGCGGTCTGGAACAGGCCGCCAGCTCCGGCGTCGCCACCTGGGTGGGCCTGCTGCTGGGCACCATCGTCAAGCTGGCGCTGGGCCTGGCGATGGTCGGCGTGTTCCTATTCGCCTGGCTGGTCTAGTGCCCTGCGCGCCGCGCAACAAAGCCAGGCCGCCCCTGAAAACTCACAAACAAGGAAGACCGCCATGACCCTGCATATCGAACCCGTGCCGCTGCTGTCGCTGATCGCCGGCGTGCTGATCCTGGTCAGCCCCAAGCTGCTCAACTACGTGGTGGCGATCTACCTGATCGCGATCGGCGTCATCGGCCTGCTGCGCTAGAAACGGCGCGGCACCCTCAGCTCAGCGGAATGCGCAGCTTCTGCCCCACGCGCAGATGGCTGCCTTCGATGTCGTTGGCCTCGCGTAGCGAGGTCACGCTGACCTTGTAGCGCGCCGCGATGCTGCTCAGCGTCTGGCCCGAACGCACTTGGTGTGTACGCACGGCCTTGCGCTGGGGCGGCGCCTGCTGCGCGCGCTCGGCTTCCACGGCTTGGGTTTCCGCCCTCGTCAGCGTCGGCTTGGATTCGCCCAGCGCCACCGTCACCGGCCCGGGGCGACGCTCCTCGCGCGGCGGCACCTTGATGACCTGGCCGATGCGGATCGCCGTGCCTTTGAAGCCGTTGGCGCTCTTGATCGCGGCCTGACTGACGCCGTACTGCCTGGCGATCTTGCCGATCGACTCGCCCTTGGTGACCTTGTGCAGCAAGTAGAACGTGCGCTGGCTGTCGAAGCGCTCGCTGCTGCCGAGCTTGGCGTAGGCCACGTTGAAATCGCTGGCATGGCCAGCGGGCACGCGAATCAAATGCCCCGGCGGCACGTAGAGCTTGCCTTCGATGACCTCGGGCCGGTACGCCGGATTGAGCTTGCGGAACACTTCGTCGTCGGCATCGCAGAGCCGGCGCAGCGTCTCGTAGGGCACGTAGTGCTTGGTTTCGACGGTGTCGTAGCGCAGCGGCGCATTGCGCTGCAGCTGCTCGCCGAAATGGCGCTTCCACTCGCGCTCGACATCGGCGGCGGCCAGGAACTCCGAATAGAAATTCTGCGAAGCGAAGCCGAAGCTCTTGGCATCGTAGCCCGCGATCAGGTCGGGCAGCGTGGTGCCGCCGATCTTCTGCAGGCCACGCGCGATGCCGCCGCGACCGTGGTTGTAGGCGGTGACCGCCAGCGGCCAGGCACCCAGCGCGGCGTAGTCGTCACGCAGGTGGCGCGCGGCGGCGTCGGTGCTCGTCCAGGGGTCGCGGCGATCGTCGACCACTTCGTTGAGCCGCATGTAGATCTTCGCGGACGAGGGCATGAACTGCCACAGGCCGGCCGCGCCGACCTTGGAATACGCCTCGACGTTGAAGCTGGACTCCACCAGCGGCAGTCGCGTGAGCTGCACGGGCAGGCCATAGCTGCGGAAGATGCGTTCCATCTCGGGCAGGTAGCGGCCCGAAGTCTCCAGCGCCAGCGCGGTGCGCTCCTTGAGCCCGCGCTGCGCGCGCACGGTGCCGACCGCCTTGCGGAAGCGGTTGTCGCCGCGCACGTCGGCGTACAGCGAAAACACGCGGCGCTGCGCTTCGTTGAGGCGCTCGGGCGTGTCGCGCAGGGCGTCCACTTCCTCGAGCAGGCGATTGGCGCGGGCCTTGGCCCTGGTTTCCTCGTCGGCCTTGAGTCGCGCCAGCGACACCTTGTCGAGGCGCAGTGCGTCGGCGCGGAAGTCCAGCACCTCGAACACCTTGTTCGGATACTCGCTGGAATGGATCGCGCTCTGGTTCTCGGAGTACTGGCCGAACACTTTGGTCCAGAACGCGACCTTGGGCTGCAGCGAGTCGTAGCGCGGGAACAGCTTGGGATCGAGCGCCGGCGTGGCGGCTTCGCGCACGGTCTGCTTCACCGCCTGGCTGACGGCCTCGGCGGGCGGCAGTTCGCCGCTGACGGCGGCGGCCGGGACCGGCTCGGTCACCGGCGCGACGGCCGGATTCGCGGTGGCGGTCGGCGCCAGCGCGGTGGGTTCGAGCGTGCTGGCGGCATCGGCGGCGGGTGACGGCGGCGCATCGGGCGACACCACGGTCACGGCTGCGCCGGATTCGGGTGCCGGCACGTCCTGCTGCGCACAGGCCACAGCGGTCGAGCCCAACAGCAGCATGGTCCAGCCAACGGTTTTCAGAGCCACTCCAAACCCCATCCAGTATCGCGTCCGGCGCGGCTCGTCCCCGACTGGCCCACGAACCCGGTCTGCCGTGATCCGCAGGGTCGCCATGCCGTCGCGTGATGCCCCAAAACGATGCTAGCCCAGTGGCTTGCGCTGAACAAATGCTGTCTCGGCGCCATCCAACTTGCCCCCACCGACGTGCGCAACGAGGACCACAAACGGCGCTCCAACGCTCGCCCGCGACCACGCCGCATGAAGCGATACCGATCGCGACATCTGCACGCATCATCCCCAGGCTGACAGGATGGCGTCGTGCATTAAGCTAGAGTCGCAAAAACGCGCGTTCGCATGTTGGGAGACATCGGGCGCATCGCCGTGGCCATCCAGACCAAAGACCGCCAATGGGACAGCCCTACCCCGCCGTCGAACCCTATCGCACGCACCGGCTCAAGGTGTCGGAGCTGCACGAACTGCACGTCGAGGAGTGCGGCAATCCCAAGGGCAAGCCGGTGGTGTTCGTCCACGGCGGCCCCGGCGGCGGCACCGAGCCCTGGCACCGGCAGTTCTTCAATCCGCAGCTGTACCGCATCGTGCTGTTCGACCAGCGCGGTTGCGGCCGCTCCACGCCGCACGCCGAACTGCGCGACAACACCACCTGGGATCTGGTCGCCGACATGGAACGGATCCGCGAGCTGCTGGGCATCGACCGCTGGGTGGTGTTCGGCGGCTCCTGGGGCTCGACGCTGGCGCTCGCCTACGCGCAGACGCACCCCGAGCGCGTGCGCGCGCTGGTGCTGCGCGGCATCTTTCTGCTGCGTCCCGAGGAGATCCGCTGGTTCTACCAGGAGGGCGCGAGCTGGCTGTTCCCCGATGCCTGGGAGCACTATCTGCGGCCGATTCCGCGCGACGAGCGCCACGACCTGGTCGCCGCGTACCACAAGCGCCTGACCAGCGACCACGCCATCGAACGCCGCGAGGCCGCGCGGGCCTGGAGCATCTGGGAAGGCGCCACGAGCAAGCTGCTGCCGAGCCGCGACATGGTGGCGCGCTTCGGCGAGGACAAGTTCGCCGAGGCCTTCGCCCGCATCGAATGCCACTACTTCGTCAACGGCGGCTTCTTCAAGAGCCCGAGCCAGCTGCTCGACGACGCCTACCGCATCCGCCACATCCCAGGCGTGATCGTGCAGGGCCGCTACGACGTGGTATGCCCGATCAAGTCGGCCTGGGACCTGCACCGCGTGTGGCCCGAGGCCGAACTGCAGATCGTCGGCGACGCCGGTCATGCGGCCAGCGAACCCGGCATCCTGTCGCGTCTCGTCGCCGCCACGGACCGCTTCGCCGCCTTGTGACGCAAGGCCGGCGCGATGCCGTCTTGGCCCTGAAACTGCTGAGCTTCCAGGTTCTTACGCAAGCCTGAGTTAGACCCTTTGGCTATTGGTCGCGGCCAGCCGCGGCCCGATAGCCTTCGGGGCACGCGTCTTGCGACGCTCAGTCATCGTTCAGGGAAAGGAAGCCGGGCGTGAAGACCGTCGTCATCATCGGAGCGGGATTTTGTGGCGCCGTGACCGCGGCCCAGTTGCTGCGCAAGGCCAGCGAGCCGCTGCGCGTGATCCTGCTCAACCGCTCCGGCCTGATGGCGCGCGGCCTGGCCTACGGCACGCGCACCGACGAGCATGTGCTCAACGTACCGGCCGGTCGCATGAGCGCCTTCCCGGACGACGAGGACAGTTTTCTGCGCTATGCGCAGAGCGTCGATCCCGACGTCTCGGCCAACAGTTTCGTCTCGCGCCGCATCTTCGGCGACTACCTGGAGTGGATCACGCGCGAGGCCGTGCGCAAGGCACCTGCGGGCAGCGAGTACCGCCCCATGGTCGGCGACGTGCAGCGTATCGACCTGATCGGCGATGGCGCGCGCGTCCAGCTCACCAATCGCCGCAGCCTCGACGCCGATCGCGTGGTACTCGCACTGGGCAACTTTGCGCCGGCCGACCCGCGCGTGGCGCCCGATTACGAAGGCTTCTACAGCAGCCCGCGCTACGTGCGCGATCCCTGGCGCGCCGACGCGCTGTGGGTGGTCAAGCCCGACGAGCCGGTGTTTTTGATCGGCACCGGCCTGACCATGCTCGACACGCTACTGACGCTACGCGCGCGTGGCCATCACGCGCCCATCCACGCGCTGTCGCGTCGCGGCCTGCTGCCGCAGCCGCATCGCGAACTGGAGATCCGGCCGGTCTACACCACGGGCCTGCCCAGGCGCCTGCCGCAGACGCCCAACGCCGCCGACTACCTGCGCGGACTGCGTCAGGAGCTGCAGCTCGCGGTCACCGAGGACGTCGACTGGCGCGACATCATCGGCGGCCTGCGCGGCGCCACGCCCGATCTGTGGAAGGCGCTGCCCGGCCGTGAACGCCGCCGCTTCCTGCGCCACCTGCGCACGTTCTGGGACACGCACCGCCATCGCTGCGCCCCCGCGCTGGGACGCCTGCTGGACGCCGAGCGCGCCGAGGGCAACCTGCACATCCTGGCCGGCCGCGTGCTGGGCTACGAAGAACAGGCCGACGGCGTCGAGGTGCTGTGGCGCGCCCGCGGTGGCAGCCAGACGCAGCGCATCGCGGCGGGCTGCGTGATCAACTGCACCGGTCCCGAAAGCGACACGCGCGTCGTCACCGAGCCGCTGATCGCGCAGCTGCGCGACGACGGCTTGCTGACGCCCGACGAGCTGGGTCTGGGCCTGATCGTCGACGACGAATACCGGCTGGTCGACCGCGAGGGTTATTCCTCGCCCGTGCTGCACTACGTCGGGCCGTTTTTGCGTGCGCAACTGTGGGAAGCCACCGCCGTGCCCGAGTTGCGCCGCCACGTGGCGCAGCTGTCGCAGACCCTGCATCGCTCGCTGGCCTCGCTGCCCAAGAGCCTGGTCTGGTCCTGAGGCTCGCCGCTCCCAATACGAGGCTGCTTTGGCGTTTGGGTATTGAGCGCGAGCGCGCTACATCGCCTCACAGCACGATGCCCCGTTAGGATGAGATACCGCCCGTGGGGGGCGGCTTCTTCCGGGGGGCGAAGCATGTTGCGCAAGCTGATCGTGGCCGTCGTCGTGCCGAGTCTGGTGGGCTGTCATTCGATGCAGGTCATCGATAGCCCCGGCGTACCGGCCACGCAATCCAGACTGCACGTGGGCGATCAAGTAGGCGTGCTGACCAAGACCCAGCGCCACTACGATCTCAAGGTCACCTCGATCGAGGCCGAGCGCTTCATCGGCCGCGACCGGGCCGACAAGGCCTGGTCGGTGCGCTACGACCAGATCGAGCAGCTGCAGGTCGAGCAGTTCGACGGCCTCAGGACCACGGGCCTCGTGGTGGGCATTCTCGTCGCGGTGTACGCCGCCGCCCTGCTGTTGTTCAAGCAGGCCCTGGAAGACGCCGACTTCGCGCCCGACAACTGAGTCCCCGGCCTCAGACGCCCGGTGCCTCGGGCGTCTTGCCACTGCGCTTGAGGCTCGCCATCTCGTCGTAGCCGACGCGATAGCCGTCGCCGTACAAGGCCTTGTTGGTCATGCGCGTGACCACGAAGCGATAGAGCTTGCCGTTCTTGCTCGTGATGTTGACCTCGTCGCCGACATTGACGGCCGCGATGATGCTGTCGGGCGAGCCCGTATCGATCGCCTTTTTCGACGCGCAGGCCGCCGTGAGCGTAATCAACAGCGCGCAGCACAGATGGGACAGTCGGGGCATGGCGGTCTCCGGATTTCGCAGGGCGGCATTCTAAGGAAGCTCTGCTTAAGCTGCTGTCCACACGTCCATCTCGCTACGCTGCGGTTACTGCGCTGCGTCTTCGTGCGACCGGCGTGCGCTCGCAAGCTTCATCAGAGCTTCCCGAAGCGGGCCAGCGCTCAGGCCGGTTCGAGGAACAGCAGGCCGCCGTTGTCGGCGTCGGCCGTGCGCACGTCGAAACGCCCGTCGGCCGCCTCGATCCAGCCTTCACCCTCGATGGGCACGCGGCGGCCATCGGTGAACTCGGTGTAGCCGCTGAGCTGGTAGCGCGCGCTGCCCCCGGCCGGCAACCGCAGCCTGAGCGTACCGCTGCGCTTGCCGGGGCCCAGCTGCAGCTCACCGACGCTGCCGCCATCGACGCTGACGATCAGCACTTCGCGACGCTGCTCAGGGCCGAGCCGGTTCTGCACCGTCACCGCACCGGCACCGGCCGAGACCGAAACCAGCCGCTGCGAACCGCCGTCGGCGCGATCCGCGACGCCATAGCTCGCCGCCGTGATGCCGTACTGCTGCTGCACGTCGCAGACATTGAGACGGCCATCGCCGGCGCGCCGCGCGCGCTGCACCAGCGCCCGCTTGGGCACGGCGCTCGCGGGCTTGGCGGCCGGCTTGGGCTTTTTGGGCGGGCATTCGCATTCCGGTTCCGCTTCGGCGGCGGCGACCGCGGTCGGCACTGGTGTCGCCGGCGCGGGCGCAGCAGGAGCCGGAGCGGCGACGGACTGCGGTGCCGGCTCGGGAGCCGGAGCCGAGGTCGTCGGCAAGGGATCGGGGTAGCCCGCGGCACGGCGGGCGTCGGCCTGCTGCTGCGCACTGGCTGCTTCGTTCCACAGCGTCGGCGACGCCGCCGCCGGACTGGCGTTAGGGGTGTACGGGCTCGGCGCGCTCTGCGCCGACCACTTGCGCGCGCTGTCGCTGCGCATGTTCGGCAGCCAGCCCGATTGCCAGGCCAGTGCCGCGAGCCCGACCGTGAACGCGGCGACGATGAGCCCGGCACGACCAGTCGGCGACAGCGCCACCCAGCTGCCATCGGAGGGCTGCGGCCGGCGTCCCGACAGGCCCATCGCGAGCAGGATCAACGCCAACAGCAGAATCAGCAGCAGCACGAGCGAGTTCATGCCCTTCCCCGGTTTGGAGCCGCCTGGCGGAGGCTCAAGCAATCATCAAACTTTAATCTTATATACAGCGAAAAATCACAGACCGCCACGACAGGCTCATTCGCCGCGCTGGCCCGGCGGCATCGGCATGCGATAGACCGGGAAGCGCCCCGCGCGAACCTCGCTCCACGATAGATAGCCGCTGCGGTCAGTGTCCATGCGGCTGAAGTACGGCGCCAGTTCGGGAATGGCGTTGACCTCCTCGCGATCGAGCTTGCCGTCGTGGTCGGCATCGGCCGCCTCGAACTGCTGGAACGAGACGGGACCGTCGTCGCGGACCTTGCCCGAACCACAGGCGGCCAGGACGAGCAGCAGGCCGCAGGCGGCCAGGAGGTGCGGACGGCAGGTCCGCTGCAGGACGGAACGACGCGAATGGGCCATGCGGCGGCGATCACGGAGAGCATCGGGAGAAGATGCGCAGTGTAAGACCGTGGCTTTGCACTTCGGTGCCCCCTGTTCGCTTTCGGATCATTTCCGGCTGGCTTCCATCGCGCTTTTCGGATCGTCTCCGGATCGCTGCCCGCATCGGGACGACGACTTTTACGCTGCCTTTACAGTCTGCCCGCGCAATCGGAATGGAGGCTTAGCGCCTCCGCTTTCGATACTGCCGCCCTCCCAAAAGCAATCCGAGGCGATGGCGATGACGTTGGCATTCTGGTGGGGTGGCGCGATCGCGGTGGGCCTTCTGGCCTATCTGCTCTACGCGCTGCTGCGTGCGGAGCGGTTCTGATGAACAGCGCCGATCTGATTCAAATCCTGTTCTTCGCGGTCGCGCTGCTGCTGCTGTGCCCGCTCGCCGGCCGCTATCTGCAGGCCATGCTGGCGCCCGACCGCAGCGGCGCCCTGGCCCTGCCCGAGCGCATCGTCTACGGCACCTGCGGCGTCGACGCGGGCCGCGAGCAGAACTGGGCCGAATACGCGCGTGCCCTGCTGCTGGTCAATGCCGGCGGCATCGCGCTGCTGTTCGCCATTCTCAGGTTCCAGCATCTGCTGCCCTTGAACCCCAGCGGCCTGCCGGGCCTGTCCTGGCACCTGGCGCTCAATACCGCCGTCAGTTTCACCACCAATACCAACTGGCAGTCCTACGGCGGCGAATCGACGATGTCGATGTTCTCGCAGGCCTTCGGTCTCACGGTGCAGAACTTCCTGTCGCCCGCCACCGGCATCGCCGTAGTGCTGGCGCTGGTGCGCGGCCTGGTGCGCCGCGAGACCGCAAACGTCGGCAACTTCTACGTCGACATGACGCGCTCGGTGCTCTACGTGCTGCTGCCGCTGTCGCTGCTCTTCGCGCTGCTGCTGGTATGGCAGGGCGTGCCGCAGAACCTCGAGGCCGCGGTGTCGGCCAGCACGCTCGAAGGCGCGCAGCAGACGCTCGTACAGGGCCCGGTCGCCTCGCAAGAGGCCATCAAGATCCTCGGCACCAACGGCGGCGGCTACTACAACGTCAATTCCGCGCATCCCTACGAGAACCCCACGCCGCTGTCCAACGCCCTGCAGCTGCTGGCGATGCTCTCGCTCGGTGGCGGCCTGGTGTTCCTGTTCGGCCGCATGGCCGGGGACAAACGCCAGGCCTGGGCGGTGTTCGCGGCGATGATGATTCCGCTGGCTATCGCCGTGGGCTGCGCCTACTGGGCCGAGTCCCAGGGCAACCCCTTCGCCACCCCGGCCGGTGTCGATCCCGCACTCGCCAACATGGAGGGCAAGGAAGTGCGCTTCGGTACCGTGAGTTCCGTGCTCTACGCGGTGTTCACCACGGCCGCCTCCTGCGGCGCCGTCAACGCCATGCACGACAGCTTCACGGCACTCGGCGGCCTGGTGCCGATGGTCATGATCCAGCTTGGAGAAGTGATCTTCGGCGGCGTCGGCTCGGGCCTCTACGGCATGCTGGTGTTCGCGCTGCTGACGGTGTTCATCGCCGGCCTCATGGTGGGTCGCACGCCGGAGTATCTCGGCAAGAAGATCGAAGCGCGCGAGATGAAGCTGGCGGTGTTCGCCGCGCTGATACCGATGCCGCTGGGCATCCTGGTGATCGGTGCGTTTGCCATCGCGCTGCCGGCGGGCGTTGCCGGTCTCGCCAATCCCGGACCGCATGGCCTCTCCGAAATGCTCTACGCCTACACCTCGGCCACCGGCAACAACGGCTCGGCCTTCGCCGGCCTCACGGCCAATACCGAGTTCCACAACTCGCTGCTGGCGCTGGCCATGCTGATCGGCCGCTTCGGCCCCATCGTACCGATCCTCGCCATCGCCGGTTCACTGGCCGCCAAGAAGCGCATTCCGCCCTCGGCCGGCACCTTTCCGACGCATGGCGCGATCTTCGTCGCCCTGCTGATCGGCGTGATTCTCATCGTCGGTGCCCTGACCTATTTCCCGACGCTCGCGCTCGGTCCGGTCGCGGAGCATTTTTCGACGCTGGCCGGCCAGCAGTTCTAAGGAACGTTCTCCATGGAAAATTCCGCCTCCCTGATGTCGGCTTCGCTGCTCAAGCCCGCGCTGATCGAATCGATCACCAAGCTCGATCCGCGCAAGCTGTTCCGCAATCCGGTCATGTTCATGACCGCCGTGATCGCCGCGGGGTCGACGCTCGCCAGCTTCACCGGCGGCGGCCAGTCGCTGGGCCTCGATCTGCAGATCGCGCTGTGGCTGTGGTTCACGGTGATCTTCGCCAACTTCGCCGAAGCACTCGCCGAAGGCCGCGGCAAGGCGCGCGCCGATGCGCTGCGTTCCGCGCAAACCGAAACACAGGCCAAGAAGCTCGCGGGCCTCGACAACCGCCGCTTCGAACTCGTCAGCAATCGCACGCTGCGCAAGAACGATCTGGTGCTCGTCGAAGCCGGCGAACTGATTCCGGGCGATGGCGAAGTGATCGACGGCATCGCCTCGGTGGACGAGTCCGCCATCACCGGCGAATCGGCGCCGGTCATTCGCGAATCGGGCTCGGATCGCTGCGCCGTCACCGGCGGCACGCGCGTGGTGTCCGACGCCATCGTCGTGCGCATCGGCGCCGATCCGGGCGAGAGCTTTCTCGACCGCATGATCGCGCTCGTCGAAGGCGCCTCGCGGCAGAAGACGCCCAATGAGATCGCGCTGACCGTGCTGCTGATCGGCCTGTCGCTGATCTTTCTGCTCGTGGTCATGACCTTGCCGGCCTGGGCCAGTTACGCGGGTATTTCGCTGTCGGTGCCACTGCTCGCGGCGTTGCTGGTGACGCTGATTCCGACCACCATCGGCGGCCTGCTGTCGGCCATCGGCATCGCCGGCATGGATCGCCTTTCCGCCCGCAATCTCGTCGCCAAGTCGGGGCGCGCGGTGGAAGCCGCGGGCGACGTCGACACGCTGCTGATCGACAAGACCGGCACGATCACCTTCGGCAATCGACGTGCGACGCATCTGGTTCCCGTGGGCGATGTATCGCGTGAGCAACTCGCCGAAGCCGCGCTCTACGCCTCGCTGGCCGATGCCACGCCCGAAGGCAAGTCTATCGTCGAACTGATACGCGAACAGAAGCTCGCGGACGCCGATGCGAACGCAGTCGCCAACCGTATCGAGTTCTCGGCTTCCACACGTCTGTCGGGCGCCGATCTGCACGATGGCACGCAGCTGCGCAAGGGCGCCGTGCAGGCCGTGCTCAAGCAGTCGAACGTCAGTGCCGATGCCGAGACCACCAAACTGGTCGAGAAGATCGCGCGCAGTGGCGGCACGCCGCTGGCGGTGTCGCGCAACGGCAAGCTGCTGGGCATCATCGCGCTGACCGACGTAGTCAAGCCCGGCATCAAGGCGCGCTTCGACGAACTGCGCCGCATGGGTATTCGCACGGTGATGATCACCGGCGACAACCCGCTGACCGCGGCCGCCATTGCCGCCGAAGCCGGCGTCGACGACTACCTGGCCGAAGCCACGCCCGAGAAAAAGCTCGAGCTGATCCGCAAGGCGCAGGCCGAAGGCCGGCTCGTGGCGATGTGCGGTGACGGCAGCAACGACGCGCCCGCGCTCGCGCAGGCCGACGTCGGCGTGGCGATGAACAGCGGCACACCGGCCGCACGCGAAGCCGCCAACCTGATCGATCTCGACAGCGATCCCACCAAACTCATCGACGTGGTGCTGGTCGGCAAACAGATGCTGATCTCGCGTGGCTCGCTGACCACGTTCTCGATCGCCAACGACGTCGCCAAGTATTTCGCCATCGTGCCGGCGCTGTTCACCGGCGTGTATCCGGCGCTGCAGGCGCTCAACGTCATGCAGCTGCAATCACCGGCCAGCGCGGTGCTGTCGGCGGTGATCTTCAACGCGCTGATCATCGTTGCGCTGATTCCGCTGGCCCTGCGCGGCACGCCCTACAAGCCCGCGAGCGCGTCGGAGCTGCTCGCACGCAACCTGGGTCTCTACGGCCTCGGCGGGCTCGTCGCGCCCTTCATCGGCATCAAGCTCGTGGACCTGGCGATCAATGCGCTGGGCCTGGTTTGAAGCCCCATCTCCAGAGGCTCTTCCCATGTTCAATTCATTGCGCCAGGTCGGCGGCTTTCTTCTGCTCATGACCCTCATCACCGGCATCCTCTACCCCGCCCTCGTCACCGGCGCCGCGCAGCTGCTGTTTAAGGACGCGGCCAACGGCAGCCTCGTCATGCGCGACGGCAAAATCGTTGGCTCGTCGCTGATCGGCCAGAGCTTCCACGGCGAGGGCTATTTCCATCCGCGTCCCTCGGCCGCCGGCAAGGACGGCTACGACGGCGCCGCTTCCAGCGGATCGAATCTCGGCGTGGCGACGAAATCGCTCAACGATACGATCGCCGAACGCGCTGCAGCCGCCCGCCACGACGATCAGCCCGTGCCGGCCGATCTGGCGATGGCCTCGGCCAGCGGCCTCGATCCGCATCTGTCGCCGGCCGCTGCCGCGTATCAGATCGATCGCGTGGCGCAGGCGCGCGGCCTGCCGCGCGAACGCGTCGAAGCACTCGTGCAGGCGAACACCGAAGGCCGCCAGCTCGGCTTTCTGGGCCAGCCGCGCGTCAACGTGCTCGCCCTGAACCTGGCGCTCGACGATATTGCCCGCGCCGAAGCCAAGCCCTGATCATGGTCCAGGTTCCGATCGATTTCGCTCTGTTGCTGAGCGCCTCGTGGCTGGCGCTGCGCGGACGACGCGACGATGCCCGCGCGCTCGCCGTCGCATCGCTGGGTGCGGGCGCCTACGTGGCGGCGGCAAGGCGCCTGCGCCAAATGGAAGCCCCGTTCCCCATCATCGACCTCGACGGCCTGGCGCTCTGTCCGCCCGGCAGTTTCGGCGCGGAATACGCGGCCTTCATGCAGGCACGGCAGCGCAGACCGCTGCGCCTGTCCGCCGACTGTGCGGAACAACTGCAACTGCGCCATCGCCTCGCCGTGCGCTGCCTGCTGCTGTTCGATGCCTTGCAGCTGCTGCTGGGCTTCGAGGCCGGCATCGCCGGTCGCGCCGGCGTGCTCGCGTTCCTGGGCGCTCAGCACGACGGCCCGGCCTGCGAACGCGCGGCACGCTGGTCGCGACGGCTCAGCGGCATCGCCGCGCCACTCGAGCGCGCCCGCATCCGTCGCTGCGAACAGCGCGGCCGGCGCCTGGCAGACCTCGCGCCGAATCCCTTGCTCGAGAACATCGAATCGCGCTGGAGCATGCCGCTGGACGAACTGCGGCGCTCGCTGCGCCTGCCACCGGCCTGCCCACTCGCTCAGCGACCGACGCGGAGCGCCTCACGCGATGCGATGGGCAGCCCGCGATGAGCCGCCCGTGACCCGCGCGCGGCGACGGCGCGCGGACTCAGTCCGCCGGCACCCAGACCGACACCGAGCCCGCGCCACAAGGGAATTCGCCCCAGCCGTCGTCACCGGTTTCGACCGGCGTTTCGATGTGGCCGGTGATGTCGACGTAGCGACGGTTCGGCTGGCCGATCTCCATGCGCCGCGTGCCACCCTCGCCGTTGCTGAGCACCACGGCCATGCCGCCGGGATGTTCCTCGTCGCCCAGTCGCGTCCAGCCGATGCAGTGCGCGTCCTCGAAGTAGTCGAACTGATCGCCATAAGCGTAGGTGTGCCGCGCCTGCAGGTAGCGGTCGATCAGGAACTGATGGCTGTCCATCCACACTTCGTGCTCGTTGCCGTCGGGGCCGGTGTCCTGGTAATGCGCGCCGTAGTAGTCGGCGAAGAACAGGCAAGGGTAGCCGTCGCGACGCAGCAGGATCAGCGCATAGGCCAGCGGCTTGAACCAGGGTTCGACCACCGACTCCAGCGACTGCAGCGGCTGCGAATCGTGGTTGTCGACCAGCGTCACCGCCAGCGCGGGCTGCTGCTGCACCAGCGAGTTGTCGAAGATCGTGCGCAGGTCGTAGTCGCCGCCGGCCTTGCTGGCGACGTGGAAGTTGTAATGCAGCGGCGCATCGAACAGCGAGATCTGGCCCTTGGTGGTTTCGATGAAGTGATGCAGGGCCTCGACGTCGTAGGACCAGTATTCACCGACCGCGAACAGGTCGGTGGCGCGCTCGGTGCGCAGCTCGTGCAGCCAGCTCAGGAAGAACTCGGCGTCGACGTGCTTGACCGCGTCGAAGCGAAAACCGTCGACGCCGGTGACGTCGAGATACCAGTGGCCCCAGCGCTTGAGCTCGTCGCGCACCTGCGGATTGTCGGTGTCGACGTCGGCGCCCATCAGAAAGTCGTAGTTGCCGTTCTCCTTGTCGACGGTTTCGGAGAAGCTCTTGTTCTCGACCAGGAAGATCGCCGGGCCCTGGTCGGTGTTCATGTCGAAGGCGGTGAAGTGTTCGGCCGACCAGCGCATGTCGGAATGCATGCCGCCGCGTCCGGGAAAGGTGAAGCGCGTCCAGGCCTCCACGTCTTCGGCCTCGGCGGCCACCTGCGTGCGATCGCCCATGTCGACGCGATAGGCGCGCACGGTTTCGGTTTCGTCGGCGCCCATACGGTGGTTGAAGACCACGTCGGCGTAGACGCGGATGCCGTTTTCGCCGAGCGCCCACAGCGCCTTCTGGTATTGCTCGCGCGTGCCGTACTTGGTGCGCACGCTGCCTTTCTGGTCGAACTCGCCGAGGTCGAACAGATCGTAGACGCCGTAGCCGACGTCGTTCGCACCCTGCGTGGCCTTGTAGGCCGGCGGCAGCCACACCGAGGTCACGCCAAGCTCCTTGAGCTTCGACGCATCGGCGGCGGCGCGCTGCCAGAGCTCGTCGTCCGGCGTCAGATACCAATGGAAGTACTGCATCATCACGCCGTTGACCTGACTCATCCTGCGCTCCCTATCCCTGTGGTGACTGCGATTCGACGAACTGCCGCAACTGTGTGCAGGCGCAGCCGGCGCGCCGCTGAACAATCGCGCTTGCGCATCGCCTGATGAGCGCCGCTCCTACAATCGCGCCATGACGCCGACCTCCGAACGCCCCTCGCCCGACGCGCTGCTGCTCGAAGCGCAGCGCGAGGGTCGCGGCCGGCTCAAGGTGTTCCTGGGCGCCGCGCCGGGCGTGGGCAAGACCTACGACATGCTGCGCGCCGCGCAGGCCGCCAGGGCCCAGGGCGTCGACGTGGTGGTGGGCATCGTCGAAACCCACGGCCGACGCGAAACCGAAGCCCTGCTCGAAGGCCTGGAACGGCTTCCGCGCCGCAAGCAGGCCTATCGCGGCCAGATGCTGGCCGAACTCGACACGCCGGCGCTGATCGCGCGCCGACCGCAGCTGGCGCTGATCGACGAGCTGGCGCACAGCAACGTCCCGGGCAGCCCGCATCTCAAGCGCTGGCAGGACGTGGACGACATCCTCGCCGCCGGCATCGACGTGCTGACCACGCTCAACGTGCAGCATCTCGAAAGTCTCAACGACGTGGTGCTGCGCATCACCGGCGTGCGCGTGCGCGAGACCCTGCCCGACACCGTGCTGGAGCGGGCCGACGAGATCGAGCTGATCGATCTGCCGCCCGAGGAACTGCTGCGCCGGCTCGACGACGGCAAGGTCTACATCGGCGAACAGGCGCAGCGCGCGCGCGAAGGCTTCTTCAGTCGCGGCAACCTGACCGCGCTGCGCGAGCTGGCGATGCGCGCGGCGGCCGAGCGCGTCGACGCGCAGATGCTGGCCTACATGCGCCGGCATTCGGTCAGCGGGCCCTGGCCCGCGCGCGAGCGCCTGCTGGTCTGCATCGGCGGCGACGCGCTGGATCGCCAGCAGGGGCTGGGCCTGGTGCGCAGCGCGGCGCGGCTGGCCGATGCGCGCGGAGCGGCCTGGATCGCCGTGCACGTCATCGACTCGCGCGCCCAGCGCTTGTCCGATGCCGCCAAGGATCGCCTGGCCGAAACCCTGCGCCTGGCCGAGTCGCTGGGCGGCGAGGCGGCGACGATCCCGGGCGAGAACGTGGCGGCGGAAGTGCTGGCCTATGCACGCACGCGCAACGTCACCCAGATCGTGGTCGGCGCGGCCTCACGACGCGAAGGCTGGCGACGGCTGCGACTGGAGCGGCGCCGCTCGACGGTGAGCGCCTTGCTGAGTGCCAGCGCGCCCTTCGACATCACCGTGGTGCCGGCGACGACATCGCAGGCGCAGCAGATCGAGACGCCGGCGCGCGCGCCCTGGCGCTGGCAGGACCACGCGCTGAGCCTGGCGCTGGTGATGGCCGCATCGGCGGCCGGCCTGCTGCTCGACCGCTGGATCGGCCTGGCCAACCTGGCGCTGCTGTACCTGCTGGCGATCCTGGTCAGCGCGGTGCGCGTGGGGCCGGCTCCGGCCATCGTCGCCAGTCTGGTCGCCGCCGCGAGCCTGGACTTCTTCTTCACCGAACCGCGCTACACGCTGAGCCTGCAGGCGCACGAAGACCTGATCACGCTGCTGGTGTTCCTGGCCGTCGCTGTGGCCATGGGCCGGCTCGGCGGCCAGCTGCGCAGCCAGATGGATGCGCTGCGCAAGACCGCGCGGCGCAACGCCAATCTCAACGACTTCGCGCGCCGCGTCGCCGGCGCGCTGGGCCGCGACGAAGTGGCGGCCGCCGTCGTCGAGCACGTGCGCGCCACGCTCGACCTGCCCTGCGTGGCGCTGCTCGAGAAACCCGTCGATCAGCTGCGCCCCGCGGCGCGGCGCGGCATCGGCCCCGACTACCAGTTCACCGAGGCCGATCGCGCCGCCGCGCACTGGTGCTGGGAGCATCGGCAGGCCGCCGGCTACTCCACGCAGACGCTGCCGACCTCGCAGTGGCTGTTCGTGCCGATGACCACGGCGCAGCGCGTCGTGGGACTGCTGGGGCTGCATCTGCACGAGCGCCGGCGGCCCCCGTCGGCCGGACAGCGGCGACTGCTCGATGCGCTGTCCGACCAGGCCGCGGTCGCGCTCGAACGTGTGCTGCTGGCGGCCGAAATCGAAGACCAGCGCGTCAGCAGCCAGGGCGAGGAACTGCGTGCGGCGCTGCTGTCGTCGGTGTCGCACGACCTGCGTACGCCGCTGGCCTCCATCCTCGGTGCGGCCACCAGCCTGCAGACCCAGCACGACAAGCTCACGCAGGCCGATCGCGGCGAGCTGCTCGACACCGTGGTCGAGGAAGCCGAGCGGCTCAACCGCTTCGTGCAGAACCTGCTCGACATGACGCGCCTGGGCTACGGCAAGCTGCAGGCGCGGCTGGAATGGTGCGAGCTGCGCGAGATCGTCGGCCGCGCGGTGTCGCGACTGCGACGCGAACTGACCGGCCGCGAGCTGCGCATCGACGCCGACGACGACCTGCCGCTCGCACTGGTCGATCCGCTGCTGCTGGAGCAGGCGCTGGTCAACGTCATCGACAACGCCACCAAGTATTCGCCGCAGGCGAGCGCGGTGCAGATCGCGCTGCGCCGGCAGCCGCCGTGGCTGATGATCCAGGTGCGCGACCACGGCCCTGGCATCGCCGCAGCCGATCGCGAGAAAATCTTCGACATGTTCTATCGCGTGCAGTCCACCGATCACGCACCGCCCGGCACCGGCCTGGGGCTGGCGATCTGTCGTGGCCTGCTGCAGGCGCAACAGGGCGAGATCCGCGCACGAGCGCCGCTGGACGGCGGCGGCGCACTGATCGAGCTGCGGCTACCGCTGCGCGCCTTGCCCGAACGCGCCGATGACTGAAGGTCCGCGCGTGCTGGTGGTCGACGACGAGGCGCAGATCCGCCGTCTGCTGCGCGTCAGCCTGGGCGCCGAATCGCTGCAGGTGATCGAGGCGGCCAGCGCGGCCGAGGCGCTGGCGGCGATCGGTCGCGACAAGCCCGACCTCATGATTCTCGACCTGGGCCTGCCCGATGCTGACGGCATCGAGCTGATTCCGGCCATCCGCGCGCTGTCGGCGCTACCCATCATCGTGCTGTCGGTGCGCGACGACGAAAGCGGCAAGGTGCGCGCGCTCGACGCCGGCGCCGACGACTACCTGACCAAGCCCTTCGGCACCGCCGAACTGCTGGCGCGCATCCGCACCGCGATGCGACACCGGCTGCAGTCGGCCGGCTCGGCGCCGGTGATCGACAGCGGCGCGCTGCGCGTCGACCTGACGCTGCGCCGCGTCACGCTCGATGGCGTGGAGCTGCGCCTGTCGCGCAAGGAATACGCGATCCTCGCCGTGCTCGCCCGGCACGCCGGCCGCGTGGTGACGCAGCCGCAGCTGCTGCGCGAGGTCTGGGGCAAGGTGCACGAGGAGGACACGCAGTACCTGCGTGTCTACATCGGCCAGCTGCGACAGAAGCTCGGCGACGATGCCGCAGCACCGCGCTACATCCTCACCGAGCCCGGCGTCGGCTACCGGCTCAAGGCCTGAGGCCGCTCGCGGCCACGAGCTCAGCCGCCGGCGATCTTCACTACGGTGCGACCACGCGTCTCGGCCGCGATCATCGTGTCGCAGATCGCAGGCACTTCGTCGAGGCCGATTACGCGCGTGACGATGCGACTGTCGAGACCTTGGGGCTTCCAGGCACCGGCGAGCTGCTTCCAGATCGCCAGTCGCCAGGGACGCGGCATCTCCACCGAGTAGATGCCCAGCAAGGACACGCCGCGCAGGATGAAGGGGATCACCGTGGTCTGCAGTTCCGGGCCCTGCGCCAGGCCGATGCTGCCGATGCTGCCCCAGGGCTTCACCGTCCGCGTGAGCCAGGCCAGGGTTTCTCCGCCCAGGTTGTCGACCGCGCCGCCCCACAGCACCGACTCCAGCGGCTTGGTGCCCATGCTGAGATCCTGGCGCGACACCACGTCATCGGCGCCCAGCTCGCGCAGCCAGGCTTCGGTGCTGGCCTTCTTGCCGGTGATCGCGGTGACGTGAAAGCCCGCGCGCTTGAACAGCGTGATGGCGATGGCGCCGACGCCGCCCGTGGGGCCGGTGATGGCGATGGAGCCCAGCTCCGGACTCTGGTGGTTGTCGAGCATGCGACGCAGCGCCAGTCCGGCGGTGAAGCCGGCCGTGCCCAGCGCCATGGCCTCGAACAGGCTCAGGCCCGCCGGCAGCGGCACCACGGCATCGGCCGGCACACGCGCGATCTCGGCCAGCCCGCCGTCGAGCAACTCGCCGATGTTGCAGCCGGTCACCAGCACGGCATCGCCGGGCTTGTAGGCGGGATCGGCGCTCTCGATCACCGTGCCCGACAGGTCGATGCCGGCCACACGCGGCATCTGGCGCATGATGCGGCCCTTGCCGGTGATGGCCAGCGCGTCCTTGTAGTTGAGGCAGGAGTACGCGACGCGGATCACCACCTCGCCCGGGGTCAGGTCGTCGAGGCTCAGCGTCTCGAAGCGCGCTTCGCTGCGCTTGTCGACGGCGTGGACGCGCAGTGCGCGAAAGGCGGCGGGCGTGGCAGTGTTCATCTTGCTCTCCTCGTTTTTTGGTTACGCTTCCGGCCCCGAGTGTAGCCAGCCCGTCGCGTCGTCCCTATGTCGCTTCCGTCCAATCAGTACACCAAGAATCCGCCACTCGACGAAGTCGACCTGCTGCCCGACCCCATCGCCCAGCTCCAGGCCTGGATCGAAGCCGCCCGCGAGGCCGGCATGATCGAGCCCGGCGCGATGACGCTGGCCACCGCCGATGCTCAGGGACGGCCGTCGGCGCGCATCGTGCTGTTCAAGGGCGCCAAGGACGGTGGTGTCTGCTTCTACACCAATTACGAAAGCCGCAAGGGCTGCGATCTTGCCGGCAACCCGCAAGCCGCGCTGGTGTTCTGGTGGGACAAGCTCGAACGCCAGGTGCGACTCGAAGGCCGCGTCGACAGGCTGTCGCGCGAGGACGCGGAACATTACTTTCATCAGCGCTACCGCGGCTCGCAGATCGGCGCAGTGACCTCGCGCCAGTCCGCCGTGGTGGCCACGCGTGCCGAACTCGACGCCCGCTACGATGCCCATGAGCAGGCCCTGCAAGGCCAGCCAGTGCCGCTGCCGGATTTCTGGGGTGGCTATCGCCTGCTGCCGGAATCGGTCGAGTTCTGGCAGGGCCGAGGCGGCCGCCTGCACGATCGCCTGCGGTACCGGCGCGACGATGCAGGCTGGCGCATCGAGCGCCTGGAACCCTGATTCTCACCCCTCACCCCTCACCCCTCACACCGAACCGCCCGGACCCGGCCATGCCCCTGCCCCAGAAACGCCTGCTGATCGTCTCCACGGTCGCGCTGCTGATCGCCGCCTGCGCCACCTCGCCGCTGGGCCGGCGCCAGCTCAAGATCGTGTCCGACTCCGAAGTCTCGCAAATGGGCATCCAGTCCTTCACCGAGCTCAAGCAGAAAACGCCGGCGACCAAGGACAGCGCGCAGGCCGCCTACGTCCAGTGCGTGTCGAGCGCGATCACGCGGGTGATTCCGTCGATGAACTGGCACGTGCCGGTGCCCGCGAGCTGGGAGGTGGTCACCTTCCAGAGCGACGACGTCAACGCCTTCGCGCTGCCGGGCGGCAAGATCGGCGTCTACACCGGGCTGCTCAAGGTCGCCACCACGCAGGACCAGCTCGCCGCCGTGATCGGCCACGAAGTCACCCACGTGCTGGCCGGCCATTCGGCCGAACGCGTGTCGTCGAACGCGGTGGGCTCGCTGGGCACGGCGGTGGCCTCGGCCTACACCGGCATCAGCACGCAGGCGCTCAGCGGCGTCACCCAGACCCTGTTCCTGCTGCCGTATTCGCGCTCGCACGAGTCCGAAGCCGACCTGCTGGGCATGGACCTGATGTCCAAGGCCGGCTTCGATCCCCAGGCCTCGATCACGCTGTGGCAGAACATGTCCAAGCTCGGTGGGCAGAAACCGCCGCAGATCATGTCGACGCACCCGTCCAACGAAACGCGCATCCACGACCTCACCAAGCGCCTGCCGCAGGACCTGCCGGTGTATCAGCAGGCGCGCGCCGCAGGCCTGCGGCCGAGCTGCGGCCGCTAGACGGACCGACGGCGGCGTCTTTAGACCGGCGCCGCCATGCCGACGAAATGGCAGGCCGCGTAGCCGCCGTGGGCGACGCGACGTAGCGCCGGCACCGAGCGATTGCAGGCCTGGTCGGCCATCGGGCAACGCGCGACGAAGACGCAGCCCGGCGGCGGCGCCAGCGGGCTCGGTGCCTCGCCGTCGACGATGGCGGCGCCCTCCACTTCGGGCCGCGCCAGATCGTCGCCCGGCACCGCCGCGAGCAAGGCGCGCGTGTAGGGATGCACGGCCTGGCGGAACAGCGTCTGCGCCTCGGCCTGCTCCATGATCTTGCCCATGTACATCACCAGCACACGCTGAGACAGATGCCGCACCACGGCCAGGTCGTGGGCGATGAAGATCATCGACAGGCCGTACTCGGCCTGCAGCTCCATGAGCAGGTTGATGATCTGCGCCTGCACCGAAACGTCGAGCGCCGACACCGGCTCGTCGCAGATCAGCAGGCGCGGCTTGACCACGAGCGCGCGGGCGATGCCCACGCGCTGGCACTGTCCGCCCGAGAGTTCGTGCGGATAGCGCTCGGCATGTTCGGCGCTCAGGCCAACCCGCTGCAGCATGGCCAGGGCGCGCGCGTTGCGCTCGGTCTTGGACAGGTCGCGGAACAGCGCCTTGAGCGGTTCGGCCACGGCGTGTCCGACGCGCATGCGCGGGTTGAGGCTGGACTGCGGATCCTGGAACACCAGCTGGATATCGCGTCGATGCGGGCGCCAGCCCTTGGCATCGAGTCGGGTCAGCTCATGCGGAGCACCGGCACCGTCGCGGTATTCGATCGACCCCGACGTCGCCGTCTGCAGACCGACCAGTGCGCGCGCAAGGCTGGACTTGCCGCTGCCGGACTCGCCGACGATGCCCAGCGTCTCACCGGGTGCCAGATTGAGATCGACGCCGTCGACGGCCTTGGCCATGCCGCCGCCTCGCCACGGAATCCAGCTCTTGATGGGATAGTGAATCTTGAGCCGGCGGACGGCGAGCAACGGGGCTGAAGGGGCGTTCATTCGACGCCTATTTTAAGCGCCGGTCGATCGTTTCGCCCGCGGTATCGTCGACGCTAGGGATTGCTGACGGTGGCCGATGGCACCGTCAGCGACAAAGCCTGCCCGGCGCTGTTCGCGCCGGTCATGCGGATTTCATCCGCCGTGACCACCTGGCCCGGCAGGCAGCGCTTGGACGGCAGCCGCGTTCCGGTGTTCTGCACGCAGGGCGCCGACTTCTCGGCCTCTTTCTTCTCGCCAGTCTTGGCAGGCACCGTCGCAGCTTCGTCGGCCGCCCAGGCCTGCAGGCCCAGCGACAGCAGCCCCCCGAACAGCAACGCCTTCAGGCCCAGCCGTGACAGAACCGTGGGGCGCAAGCTCGTCCGGACCGGGGTGTGGGTCGCCGTCTTCATGGCAAGGCTCCTGAGCGAAATCCGTTTGACCGCGCAAACCGGCGCCGGTGCCCTGCCGTCGACGATCGGGCCGGCACCGGCCGCCTCGGCGGCTTATTCCAGCAGGCTACGCAACATCCAAGCCGTCTTCTCGTGCAGCTGCATGCGCTGCGTGAGCAGGTCGGCCGTGGGTTCGTCGGCGGCCGCATCGGCCAGCGGGAACAGGCTGCGCGCCGTGCGCGTCACCGTCTCGTGGTCGGCCACGAGGTTGCGCACCATCGACATGGCCTCGGGCACGCCGGTGTCTTCCTTGACCGCCGCCAGTTCAGCGTACTGGCTGTAGCTGCCCGGCGCCGGAAAGCCCAGCGCGCGGATGCGCTCGGCCACCAGATCGACGGCCAGCGCGGCCTCGGTGTACTGGGTCTCGAACATCAGGTGCAGGGTGTTGAACATCGGCCCGGTGACGTTCCAGTGATAGTTGTGGGTCTTGAGGTACAGCGTGTATTCGTCGGCCAGCAGGCGCGACAGGCCGTCGGCGATCGATTGGCGATCGTCCTTGGAAATGCCGATTTCGACCTTCGGCGCTTTGGACGCCTTGTCCTTCTTGCTCATTACGTCACTCCTTGAGTCGTTGCTGATGCGAGCAGCTTACGATGGTGACTCGCATAGCTGAAATTGAACTTACTAAGAGATCCGATTGCCTTGCGCTATCAGATCGAAGCGATAATCTTCTGCTTTCGGTAGTAGCTGAAGATGTCATTGAGACTGCGCGTGGGCGTCCAGCCGAAAGTGTCGCGGAACAGTTTGCCGTCGAGCACGACCGGATACTTGAAGTAATGAATCAGGTAGGTCGGGAAGAACGAATTCCAGTTCAAGAGATTGCTGAGCACGCGGGGCACGGCCGGCGGAATCGACGGCACCGGCAGGCGCTGGCAGCCGCATTCGGACACGGCCTCCTGGTAGGCCACCCAGTCCTCGGGCGCGACGTTGTAGATGCCGGGGCGGTTCTTGTCGAAGGCCAGCACGATGGCGTCGGCCATGTCGTCCACGTGCAGGAACTGCATCATCGGCGAGAAGCCCACGAGCACGGGCACCAGACTGCGCGTGAGCAGGATGCTCATGGTATTGCGCACGCCCGGCCCCAGCACGTTGCAGGGCCGCAGGATGGTGACGTTGAGCTCGGGATGCTTCCACAGGTAGATGTTGGCCAGCGACTCCAGCTCCACCGAGTCGACCAGCTCGGGCGTGACCTCGGACGCCTTGAGCGGATGATCCTCGTCGAGCAGCGCCGGGTTGTAGGCCGATGCGCCGTAGACCATGTAGGTCGAGTGCACGATGACCTGGGTGACGCCGTAGCGGCGCGCCAGTTCGAACAGCTTGCGCAGGCCCAGCACGTTGGCGTTGTAGCGGCGATGGCGATCCGACTCGTGCGGAAACACGCGGCCGACGTGGATGATGCTGTCGATCTTGTGCCGGCGGAACACTTCCTCGAAGTCGCGCTTGTGGAATTCCACCTTGTACGAGGGCACGCCGGCGTCGATCTCGACCTTGTGGCGGAAATCCACCGCCACCACGTTGCAGCTGCCGCGCAGGCGATTGATCACGCGCTTGGCCAGCGAGCCCGCCGCGCCCGTCACGAGCACGGTCTTGCGCGGCGTGCGCTTGCGCGCCGGCGATGTCGCCGACGTCTTCGCGGCCTTGCCGGCGGTGCTCGTCGATGCCTTGGCTGTGCGCGCCATCAGAACACGCTCTTGCGTTGCGCCAGACCCGTGGCGACCAGATCGCGAATCGCCTGCTTGACCTCGCCCACGCGCGCCTCGACCTCGGCCTCGCGCGTCACGCAATCGCCGAAATGCAGCGGCTTGCCGAAGTTCAGGTAGACGCGCGCCGGCAGCGGCAGCAGCGGCCCGATCGGGAAGTACGGAATGCCCAGCATGCGCGCCACCGGCCGCAGGTTGTACAACGAAGGCATGGTCTCCTCGCAGCCGACCACGCCCACCGGCACGATCGGCACCTTGTGCGTGATCGCCAGGTGCATGAAGCCGTGGCCGAAGCGCTGCAGCTGATAGCGCTTGGCGTAGGGCTTGCCCGAACCGCGGATGCCTTCGGGAAACACCAGCAGCAGTTCCTCCGACTCCAGCATCTTGGCAGCGTTGAACGGATCACCGATCACCGAGCCCAGCGCGGCCATGGCGTTGCCCAGGTAGGGCACGGTCGGAAAGAAACGCTCGATCATCGAACGCGGCGCACGCGGTCCATGCGGATTGGTGGCCACCGCCACCGAAATCATCACGCCATCCATGGGCAACTGGCCCGAGTGGTTGGCGATCAGCAGCACGCGGCCCTGGCTCGGCACGTTCTCGAGGCCCGTCGCGGTGACGCGGAAGTAATGGTCGTAAAGCAGCTTGGCCAGCGCCAGCCCGACCTTGGCCTGATTCTCGTGATAGCCCCAGGGGTCGTAGCCGAAGCTGCCGACTGGCTTGGGCATGCGCGCCATCCAGTCCTCGATCTCGGGCGTCACCAGACGCCCCAGCAAGGCCGACGCAGGATTTTCGGTACGCAGATGCTTCAGCGAATCGAGCAGGTTCATGGGCACGCAGTCCGTGCGTCTCCTCGTGTTATGGACTGACGGTATGCGAAAAAACCACCGCCGGGAAGGGCTTGTGCGAGATCGCGAGCGCGACTATGGGCATCAGGAAATCACCTGCCGATTCGCGTTCATTTGCGCTTCAGATTGTCGCGCCGCCCATCTGCACCTGCTCGCGCTGCTGCAGCCGCCACAAGGCTGCATAGGCGCCATCCACCGCCAGCAGCTGCGCATGCCGGCCGCGCTCGATCACACGGCCTTGATCGAGCACCACGATGTCGTCGGCGTGCACGATGGTCGATAGCCGGTGCGCGATCACCAGCGTGGTGCGTTGCGAGGCCACTTCGTCGATGGCGGCGAGAATCGAGCGCTCGGATGCCGAATCGAGCGAGGACGTGGCCTCGTCGAAGATCAGGATCGCCGGATCCTTGAGCAGCGCTCGTGCGATCGCCACGCGCTGCTTTTCACCACCCGACAGCTTGAGCCCGCGCTCGCCGACGCGGGTTTCGTAGCCTTCGGGCAGCTGCGCGATGAAATGATCCAGATGCGCCAGCCGGACCGCGCGCTCCACCTGCTCGCGCGTCGCCTCGGGGCGGCCGTATTGCAGGTTGTAGAACAGCGTGTCGTTGAACAGCACGGTGTCCTGTGGCACCACCGCGATGGCCGCGCGCAGGCTGTGCTGCGTCAGCTGGCGGATATCCTGTCCGTCGATGCAGATGCGACCCGAATCGGGGTCGTAGAAGCGAAACAGCAGGCGCGCCAGCGTGCTCTTGCCGGCGCCGCTGGCGCCGACCACGGCCACGGTTCTGCCCGCGGCGATCGCAAAGCTCACGCCCTTGAGGATCGGTCGCGTCGCGCTGTAGCCGAAGTGCAGGTTCTCGAAGCTCACCTGCCCGGCGCCGACACGCAGCACGGCGGCGGCATCGGCATCGCGCACCTTGGGCTGAACGTCGAGCAGCGCGAACATGCGGCTCATGTCGACCAGCGCGCGACGAATCTCGCGATAGATGAAACCCAGGAAGTTGAGCGGCACGAACAGCTGCACGACGTAGGCGTTGATGGCGACGAAATCGCCCAGCGTCATGCCGCCGGCCGCCACGCGCTGCGCGGCCAGCATCATCATGGCGGTCAGTCCGCCGGCGACGATGGCCGACTGGCCAACGTTGAGCAGGCCCTGAGAGAAGCGGCTCTGCCGCTGCGCCTGTTCCCAATCGGCCATACTGCGATCGTATTCGGTGGCCTCGTGCACCTCGTTGCCGAAGTACTTCACGGTCTCGTAGTTGAGCAGGCTGTCGACGGCGCGCGTATTGGCCCTTGAATCCAGCGTATTGGCCTGGCGCACAAACTGGGTCCGCCATTCGGTGACGACGATGGAGAACGCCGAATACAGCAGCACCGACACCGCGGTGATCAGCGCGAACAGCCAGCCGTACTGCACGCACAGGATCGCCGCGACCAGCACCAGTTCCAGCAGCGTCGGCACGATGTTGAACAGCGAGAACCGCAGCAGAAAGCTGATGCCCGCCACGCCGCGCTCGATGTCGCGCGACAGCCCGCCCGTGCGCCGCGACAGGTGAAAGTCCAGATCCAGCGCATGCAGATGACGAAAAACCTGCAGCGCACCGCGGCGCATCGCACGCTCGGCGACGCGGCCGAACACCACGTCGCGCAGCTCGCTCATGAGCACGTTGACGAAGCGCAGCGCGCCGTAGGCCAGCAGCAGCGCCAGCGGCACCGCGACGAGCTGCCGGCTGGCATCGAGGTCGTCGACGATGTGCTTGAGCAGCAGCGGCAAGGCCACGCCGCTGAGCTTGGCCGCGATCAGGCAGGCCGCGGCCAGCGCGATGCGCCCCGGATAATCCGCAAGATGCGGCAGCAGGCTGCGCACCAGGCGCCAGTCGGTGCGGGCGCCGTCGGCGGGCTCGGGCGCTGGGGGAACGCGGTTCGGGCGTGGCATCGGGCGATTGTGACAGGCCGCCGCGCACCGGCGCAGCGACCAGGCTCAGCGTACCGGCGTCAGCAGCGCCGCAAAGCGCGGATCCTGGCGCATCGCATCCCAGCGGCAATCCTGCCGCAGCTCCGCCTGCGTGATGCCGCCGGGCTCCTGCAAGGACAGACGCAGCGGCTCGATCGCCGCCTCGACGTCGCCGGCCAGCATCTGCACGCTCGCCAGCGAGACCCGCGCGGCGGATCGGTTGAAGGCATCGTCGCGGGTAACGTCGACCAGCTCCGCCACATAGCGTCGGGCGTTGTCGTGATCGCCGGTCAGCGACGCCGTCGCCGAGGCCAGTGTCAGCACCAGAAAGCCGTTCTGCCCTTCGCGCAGCAGCTGGTTCACGCGATCGCGGGCGAGCAGGAAGTCGGCCCGGGCGGCATCGGCGCGGCCGGCGCAGGCCTTGAGGCTGCCGCGCTCGATCAGGCTCGCGGCCAGATCCAGCGCCGGCAGCTCAGGCACGGCCTGCAATGCGGCATCCCATTGCGCGATGCCGGTGTCGTAGTCGCGGCGCATGCGCCAGAGCTGGGAATACGGCGACGAGACGCGGGTCTTGGCCGGGTCGAGCTGCAGCCTGGCCAGCGTGGCCGCGGCATTGGCCAGATCACCCTCGTCGAGATAGGAGGCCGCGATGGACCCCAGCAGGATGTCGCTGCCGGGCTGCGCCTTCAGGCCACGCGCATAGGCCTCGCGCGCGGGCTCGTAGCGACGCAGGAACTGTTGGCTGAAGCCGATATTGATCCAGATCTCGGCGTTGCCCGGATCGAGCCGGGCGCCTTTCTGTAGCTGCACCAGCGATTCGTCCCAACGCCCCTGCCGACGCATCGCCAGCGCGATGAATTCGGTCAGCATCGGGTCGTTGGGCATCATCGTTTCGGCGTGGGCGTAAGCGTCGAGCGAGGCCGCATAGTCGGCCTCGCCCCAGTAGCGATAAAAGCCCAGCGCCATCCAGCCTTCGGGCAGTTCGGGCTGCAGGCGCAGCGCCGCGTCGACCGCGGCCTTGGCAGCGGCCAGCTGCGTGGCGGTGTGGTCGTTGTAGAAATACTGCTGCGTACGCGCGATCGACAGCTGCGCCCAGGCCTGGGCGAAATCCGGATCGGCCTTGACGGCCTGCGTGTAGAGCGCGATCAGCGAATCGAAGTAGGCGCGCGACTCGCCATAGGCCGTCTGCAGCGCGACGCCACGCAGATAGGCGTCGTAGGCCTGCGCATCGCGGGTCGGCAGCTGCGACAGGGCGCGGCGTTCGCTGCCCGACAACCGCGCATCGAGCGCGTGGGCGATGGCGCCGGCCACCTCGCCCTGCACGCCGAAGATGCTGTCGAGCTGGCGGTCGTAGCTTTCGGCCCACAGGTGCTCGTCGGTATCCGCGCGAATCAGCTGCACGTTCACGCGCACGGCGTCGCCGTCCTTCTGCACGCTGCCCTCGAGCACGTAGGCCACGCCGAGCTGGCGCGCGATTTCGGGCAGATTGTCGGGGCGGCTCACGTAGGGCGTGGTCGACGTACGCGACACCACGCGCAGCGCGCCGATCTTGGACAGGCGCGTCAGGATCTCGTCCTGCATGCCGATGGCGAAGTAGGCGTTGGCCTTGTCGTCGGACAGGTTCTCGAAGGGCAGCACGGCGATGGACTTCTGCCCTTCGTCGACCGGCCTGTCCGCGCCGAACGCGCCGAGCCGATCGGCGGCCAGATAGCTCAACGCGATCGCCAGCAACAGCGCGAGCACGATGTTGAGCCGCCGGTCGAGGCTGGCCTGCGCACGCGCGGCGGCCGGCGTCGCAGGCTGCGGCACGCCGTCGTCGGTGCGCACGATGCCGTCCGGTGTCAGATCGAACACCCAGGCCAGCACCAGACCGGGCGCGGCCTCCCAGAATCGAGAGTGCTCCTTCGCCTGGCGAACCAGGTCCTGGTAATGTTCAGCGGCGTCCTGGACCGTCGCGTCGCAGACGACCGCAGGCTCAACCGCCGCTGGCTTG
>JALRLM010000102.1 GCA_023254435.1 Hydrocarboniphaga sp. | reverse complement strand
CTGGACGATGCGATCGCCTCCTATCTCTTCAACGCGCAACTCGTGACGCTGCCCGACGCCACCACGGCGCTGGTCCTCCCGGGCGAAGCGCGCGCAACGCCCGCCGTGTGGGGCTGGCTCGAACGCCACGTCGCCGGCAACGGCCCCATCCGGCAGCTGGAAGTGGTGGACGTGCGCGAATCGATGGCGAACGGCGGCGGCCCGGCCTGCCTGCGCCTGCGCGTGGTGCTGACTGCGACCGAGCGCGCCGCCGTCAATGCCGGCAGCTGGATCAGCGAAGACCGCTACGCCACGCTGGTCGATTGGGTGAAGCAGCACTATCGCGATCGACTGGTGCTGGCCGACCTGGCCGATCCGCAGCTGCTCGACGAAAGCCGCATCGCGCTCGACCGGCTCACGCAGATCCTCGGCATCGGCAGTGTCTACGACTTCCAGCGCTGAGAGCCCGATGCGCGAACCGCACTGGCGCTGGCACGACTGGCAGCGGCTCGATGCCGACACGCTCTATGGCTTCCTGAAACTGCGCAGCGACATCTTCGTGGTCGAGCAGAACTGCGTGTTCTCGGACATGGACGGCCTCGACTCGCAGTGCCTGCATCTCGGCGGCCATGGCGACGACGGTGAACTGCTGGCCTATCTGCGCCTGGTCCCGCCGAATCTCAAGCGCCCGCACACGCCGTCGGAAGCCGCGCCCGGCCCCGCGCTGGGACGCATCGTGGTGGCCGCCTCGGCGCGCGGCCGCGGCCTGGGTCTGGCCGTGGTCCAGCAAGGCCTGCAGCGCTCCGCCTCGCTGTGGCCCGGCCTGGATCAGTTCCTGTCGGCGCAACAGCATCTGGAGCGCTTCTACGGCTCGCTGGGTTTCCAGCGCATCCGCGAGCCGTATCTGGAAGACGGCATCCCGCATGTCGACATGCGCCGCCCCGCTATACTCCCCCGCCCGACCGCTCAGGCGGACTGAGAACGAGCCGGACTCCTCGCCCGCGCATGTATATCCAGTTCTTCAATCTCCGGGAGATGCCGTTCACGATCACCCCGGATCCGGCCTATCTCTACCTGTCGCCGCGCCACCAGGAGGCGCTGGGCCATCTGCTGTACGGCACCGGCCAGTACGGCGGTTTCGTCCAGCTGACCGGCGAAGTCGGCACCGGCAAGACCACCATCGTGCGCACGCTGCTCGAGCAGAAGCTCACCGATGTCGACGTGGCGATGATCCACAACCCGAGCCAGAACGAGATCGAGTTCGTGCAATCGATCTGCGACGAGCTCGGCGTCGATTATCCCAGGGAAGGCGCCGGCAACACGCTCAAGACCCTGGTCGACGCGCTCAACGCCCACCTGCTCAAGACCCACGCGGCCGGCAAGCGCACCGTGCTGATCATCGACGAGGCGCAGAACCTGCCGCGCGACGTGCTCGAGCAGGTGCGGCTGCTGACCAACCTCGAGACGCACAAGGAAAAGCTGCTGCGCATCATGCTGATCGGCCAGCCCGAGCTGGTCGAGCTGCTGGCGCGGCCCGACCTGCGCCAGCTCGCCAGCCGCATCACCGCGCGCTATCACCTCGTTCCGCTCACCGACGCCGAAACCGCCGAGTACATCCGCCATCGTCTGCGCGTGGCCGGCACCACCGAGGAGCTGTTCCCGCCCGTGGCGGTCCGCGAGATCCATCGCGCCACGCGCGGCGTGCCGCGCCTCATCAACGTGCTCTGCGATCGCGCGCTGCTGGGCGCCTACAGCCAGGGCCTGCGCCGCGTCACGCCCGAAATCGTACGCCGCGCCGCCAGCGAATCGCTGGGCTCGTCCGCGGTCTCGGAATCGTCCGCTGCCGCGCCGTCACGCCGCCTGCCCGGCTCGCCGCTGATCTGGCTCGAAATCGGGCTCGGCATCGCCGCCGTGCTGATCGCACTGGCGTTGCTGTATCAAAGCTTTGCGCCCGATGGCGCCCCGGCACAGCCCGAGCCCGTCGCGAGCCAGGCTGCGCCCGAGTCCGCCGCACCGACGGCATCGACCCCAGACGCGGCGCCATCCCAGCCGCAGCCCGCCACCTCGACGCCGGTCACCGCATCGACCGACGCCACGACCGGCAAAAGCCGGCCGGCCCCCAAGGCCAGTACCCCACCGCCGGCCAAGCCGGCAGCAGGCAAGGCGGACGACAACACGCCCGCCACGCCGTCACCGCAGAGCGACGACGCGGCCAGCAGCACGGTCGCGTCCGCGCCGCCCGGCGCCGACCTGACCACGCTGCTGCAATCCTCGCAGCCGCTCGCCGTGGTCATGGGCCGGCTGATCCGGCTTTGGGATCACGACCTGGTCGTCAAGCCCGGCGCCAACGTCTGCCGCGAACTCGGCAAGCACGAGCTCGAGTGCTACAAGGGCAATGGCGAATGGGCCGACCTGCGCACCATGAACCGCCCAGCCCTGCTGTCGCTGACCACGGGTCGTGGCGAACAGCAGCACGTGCTGCTGCGCGGGCTGACCGCCAATTTCGCCAACATCGAAACCGGACGCGGCAGCATCAGCATTCCGCTGGAACAGCTCGACGCCCTGTGGACCGGCGAATTCCTGCTGCTGTGGCGCCGCGAGGTCAGCGACACCTACCTGCATGTGGGTAGTCGCGGGCCGTCGGTGGTCTGGCTGCGCCAGCGCCTGGCTGCCATCGAGGAGAAAGCGCTGGCCGAGCCCGTGTCCGACCGTTTCGACGACGGCCTGGCGCAGGACCTCAAGCGCTTCCAGTCCGTGCACGGACTCGTGGCCGACGGCGTGCTCGGCAACCTCACACTGATCGCGCTGGGCGATCACGCCGCTGGCACGCCGACCTTGTCGGGC
>JALRLM010000036.1 GCA_023254435.1 Hydrocarboniphaga sp. | reverse complement strand
TCACTCGAGCTGCCCGGAGCCGGGCATCTACGGCGTCATGAAGATAATCAGCAACGCCTATCCCGATCCGACGCAGTTCGACCCGAAATCGGACTACTACGACGCCAAGTCGACGCAGGAGGATCCGCGCTGGCTGCTCGTGGACGTGCAGTTCGTCGCCAGGCTCGACGCGCCCGTGCTGCTGTCGACGCTGCGCGACAACGAGGCCAGGCTGCAGGGCCTGCGCGTGCTCGAAAAAGGCACGCGGCTATCGGTGGTGCCGGTGAAGGCCGAGCACTGGAAAACGATCTCGAAGCTGGCGGGCCTCAAGAAATAGGCCCGCCGCCTGCGGTCTCGCGATCAGACGCCGAACAGCAGACGCACGCCCACGCGCGCGTCGTTGAGCTCCAGATCGCCGGCGTCCTCGTCGTACTGCGTCGAGCGGTAGTCGGCGAACAGGCCGACGTTGCGGGTGATGCGGAAGTCCAGGCCGACGTTGAATTCGAAACCGTCGAAGGATTCGCCGCTGTCGCTCAGCCGCACGTAGCCGACGCTGCCCGTGAACGCGAGATTCGAGGTTCCCATCCAGCTCGTGCGCAGGAAGATGCCCGCGCCATCGGCGTCGGCCTCGGCATCACCCGAGTCGATCTGCTGGTTGATGTATTCGGCGGCGACGCCGAAATAGCGCCAGTAATAGCCCGCACCGAGGCGATAGCTGTCGAGCTTGGAGGGACCGTCCCAATCCGATCGCTGGTATTCGCCGTTGAAGGCGACCTGGTCGGTCAGGCGCAGCAGGCCCTTGACGCCATAGCCGTCGCCCTCGACGTCGCCGCTCTCTTCGCTGCCGTCGACATCGACCTTGAGCTGGGTCCACGGCAGGTAATAGGCATCGACGAAGCCGGCCAGGGCTTCGGCCTGCGCCGACGACCACGGCAGGCAGGACAGCACAACGAAGGGCACCGCAGAAGCAAGGCTCTGGCGCATCGGATTCTCCCTGTATATGGACACGGACAACCCGCTCGCCGACGACTCGATCAGGTCCGCGTACCCAAGAATAGCGCGTAGGCCGGGTTGTCGGATTCCTCCCAGTACTCGTAGCCCAGGTTGTCCAGCGAAGCCCGGCATTCGGCCAGCTGGCCGGCCGGAATCTGCAGGCCGCACAGCACACGGCCGAAGGCGGCACCGTGGTTGCGGTAATGGAACAGCGAGATGTTCCAGCGACCGCCGATGGCGCGCAGGAAATCGATCAGCGCGCCGGGCCGCTCGGGGAACACGAAACGGAACAGGTGCTCGTCGCCCAGCCCCGGCGCACGGCCGCCAACCATGAAGCGCACGTGCAGCTTGGCCATCTCGTTGCCGGTCATGTCGGCCACGGGCAGCTGCTGCTCGCGCAGCAGCGCCATCAGGCGTTCGCGCTCGGCATGGCCTTCGCTGAGCTTGATGCCGACGAAGACGTGGGCCTCGGCCGGCGACGAATAGCGGTAGTTGAACTCGGTGATCGGCCGGCGCCCGAGCTGGGCGATGAAGTTCTCGAAGCTGCCCGGGCGCTCGGGAATGGTCACCGCGAGCAGCGCCTCGGCCTCGTCGCCGAGTTCGGCGCGTTCGGCCACATGGCGCAGGCGATCGAAGTTGATGTTGGCGCCCGACACGATCGCGCAGACGGTCTTGCCGCGCAGGTCGTGGGTCTGCGCCCAGCGCTTGACGCCGGCGATACCCAGGGCGCCGGCCGGCTCGGGCACGGCGCGCTTCTCGTTGAACAGATCGCGGATGGCCGCGCAGATCTCGTCGACGCTGACTTCGACGCAGCCGTCGACCAGCTGGCGGGCGACACGGAAGGTCTCCTCGCCGGCCTGGCGCACCGACACGCCGTCGGCGAACAGCCCGGCCTGCGCCAGCCGGATGCGCTGGCCGCTGGCCAGGGCCGCGCCCATGCAGTTGGAGTCGTCGGGTTCGACGCAGATCACCTGCGTCTGCGGGCTCTTGTGCTTGATCCAGGCGGCGATGCCGGCCAGCAGGCCGCCGCCGCCGACGCAGACGAACACCGCGTCGAGTTGTTCCACGCCCAGCTGCGGCAGCTGCTGCAGGATCTCGCGCGCGATCGTGCCCTGGCCGGCGATGACCTCGGCATCATCGTAGGGATGGACCATGGTCATGCCGCGCTGCTCGACCAGCTCGATGGCGTGGGCCAGCGCGTCATCGTAGGCGTCGCCGTGCAGGATGGCGTTGCCGCCGAAACCGCGCACCGAATCCACCTTGATCGCCGGCGTGGTGCGCGGCATCACGATGGCCGAGGGAATGCCCAGCTTCTGCGCCGACAGCGCCACGCCCTGGGCGTGATTGCCGGCCGAGGCCGTCACCACGCCGCGCGCACGCACGTCCGGGTCGAGCACGGCCATCTGGTTGTAGGCGCCGCGCAGCTTGAACGAGTAGACCGGCTGCGTGTCCTCGCGCTTGAGCAGCACGCGGCAGCCCAGGCGGGCCGACAGTTTGGGCGCGTCCTCGAGGTCGGTGACCTGGGCGACGTCGTAGACGCGCCCGGCCGCCTGTTCGATGCGCTCGGCGTACTCGCGCAGCAGCAGGTCTTTGGCGGCCGTTGGGGCATTGGCCCCGGTATCGTTGTTCTTCAATTGCCACTCACAGCGAAGGGTTCTGAAAAAGCCGTCCCGGGCCCGTGGCCGCCCCATTGCGGCATCGGATTTCCGGATCGTAGGAAGGCGGAAGTTTCCCTTATGATACCGACCCTTCCGCTTCGCCTTCACCGTACTTCTGCGCATGGCCTTTAGCCCGGCATCGACATCGGCCCCGATCGTCGCCTTCATCGGCGGCGGCAACATGGCCACCAGCCTGATCGGCGGCCTGCTCGCCTCGGGCTTTTCGCCCGCGCAGCTGCGCGTGGCCGAGCCCGACGCCGCCAAGGCGCAGTCGCTGCGCGAGCGCTTCGGCATCACCGTGGCCGGACAGGCCGCTGACATCGTCGCCGGCGCCGGCGCGCTGGTGCTGGCGGTCAAGCCACAGCAGATGGCCGGCGTGCTGGCCGAGCTGCAGCCCGACGCGGGCGCCCTGGTGCTGTCGATCGCCGCCGGCGTGCGCCTGGAGACACTGGTCCAGGCCCTGCCCGCCGGCGTTTGCCCGGTGCGCAGCATGCCCAACACGCCCTCGCTGTACGGCGTCGGCATCAGCGGCCTCTACGCGCCCGAAGGCACGCCCGACGCCGTGCGCGCGCTGGCCGAACGCATCCTGGCGGCCGGTGGCGACACCTGCTGGGTCGAAGCCGAGTCCGATCTCGATGCGGTGACCGCCGTTTCGGGCTCCGGCCCGGCCTATTTCTTTCTGCTCACCGAAGCCATGCGCGAAGCCGGCGTGGCGCTGGGCCTACCGCCCGCCATCGCCGCGCAGCTGGCCGCGCGCACGCTGGTCGGCGCCGCGAAGATGGTCGATGCCGGCAGTACCGACGTGGCCGTGCTGCGCCAGCAGGTGACGTCCAAGGGCGGTACCACCGAGGCCGCGCTCAAGTCCCTGGAATCCGCCGGCTTGCGCCCCATGTTCACCGAGGCGTTGCGGGCCGCGGCCCGCCGCAGCCGTGAACTGGGCGACGAGCTGGCCGCCCGCAGCCAATAAAGAGGATCCGTCGATGGGCGCGCAGGCGACCAATGCCTTCATCTTCCTGATCAGCACGCTGTTCAACCTGTACATGGGCGCGGTGCTGCTGCGCATCATCCTGCAGTGGGTGCGAGCCGACTTCTACAACCCGATCTCGCAGCTGGTGTGGAAGGTCACGCAGCCCGTGCTGGCGCCGCTCAAGAACCTGGTTCCCAAGCATCGCAAGCTCGATATCGCCGCAGCGATCCTGCTGCTGGTGCTGGCCGCGATCTACATCCAGATCATCTCAGCAATCTTCAACTTTGAAGTGGGACTTTTGCTCACGCTGTGGTTCGCTTCGTTAAAGGTCATCGGTCTGGCCCTTATCGTGTACACCATCAGCATCACCATCTACGCCATCCTGTCGTGGTTCGGCCCCGGTTTCTCGAACCCGGCCGCCAATATCCTCTACAGCATCAACGAGCCGCTGCTGCGCCCGATCCGCCGCATCATGCCGCCGATCTCGGGCCTGGACCTGACGCCGCTGGTGGCGATCCTGCTACTGCAGGTGCTGGGCATGCTGCTGCCGCTACCCGGCTACTTCAGCTTCACCCGGATCGGCTAAGCAACGGTGCCCAGCGAAGCGACCGAAGGCTCGGTCGGTATCGTCGAGCCACGCAAGATCCTGATCGACACGCCGCTGATCCTCGACTGTGGCCGCGTGTTCATGTGGCACGAGCTCATGGTCGAGACCTACGGGCAGCTCAACGCCGCGCGCAGCAATGCGGTGCTGATCTGCCACGCGCTGTCGGGT
>JALRLM010000502.1 GCA_023254435.1 Hydrocarboniphaga sp. | reverse complement strand
CAGGCTGAAGGCGTCCTTGACCACGCCGGAGACGAAGGCCGCGGCCTCGCGCGACGACAGGCGCTCCTTGGTCTGGCCGGAGAACTGCGCGTCCTGCATCTTCATCGAGAGGACGAAGGCGATGCGTTCCCAGACATCTTCCGGCGCCAGCTTGACACCGCGTGGCAGCAGGTTGCGGAATTCGCAGAACTCACGCATCGCGTCCAACAAGCCCTGACGCAGGCCGTTGACGTGGGTGCCGCCCTGCGCCGTCGGAATCAGGTTGACGTAGGCCTCCGACACCGGCTCGCCGCCGCTGGTCAGCCACAGCACGGCCCAGTCGGCTTCTTCGCGCTCGCCCTTGAAGTGACCGACGAAAGGCTCGGACGGCAGCGTCTCGGCCTCGGCCAGCGCGTCCTTGAGGTAATCGGTCAGGCCGTTCTCGTACTGCCAGACCTGCTGTTCCTTGTTGATCTGGTCGTCGAGCGTGACTTTCAGATTGGGGCACAGCACGGCCTTGGCGCGCAGCACCTGGCGCAGGCGCGGAATGGCGAACTTGGCGACGTCGAAATACTTGGCGTCGGGCCAGAAACGCACCGTGGTGCCACTGTGCGACTTCGGCACCGTGCCAATGGGCCGCAGCTCGGCGGCCTTCTCGCCGTCGGCGAAATCGATCTGGTACTCGGTGCCGCCGCGCTTCACGCGCACTTCGAGTCGGGTCGACAGCGCGTTGACTACGGACACGCCGACGCCGTGCAGGCCGCCCGAGAACTGGTACATCTTGTTGCTGAACTTGGCGCCCGAATGCAGCTTGGTCAGGATCAGCTCGACACCCGAGACCTTGTGCTCGGGATGCATGTCCACGGGCATGCCGCGACCGTCGTCGGAGACCGACAGCGAACCGTCCTCGTAGATCGTCACGTCGATGCGGCTGGCGTGGCCGGCCAGGGCCTCGTCGACCGAGTTGTCGATGACTTCCTGCGCCAGATGGTTCGGACGCGCGGTGTCGGTGTACATGCCGGGGCGCTTGCGCACCGGATCGAGGCCCGACAGCACTTCGATCTGTGCGGCGCCGTATGTGGAGTTGGATGCGGCCATGCTCTGGGATGAGAAGCGACAAGCAAATGCGGGAAGGCCGGGCGTTGGGCCCGGCCGGTTCGGCGCGACGGTAGCCGATGAACCCGCCCTCCGCAACCACGGTAGACTGGGCCGTTCCCGACGCCAGCCAACCGCTCGCGATGCCCAAAAAAGCTGACAATTCAAGCCTTTTTGCCGACGATCAGGCCGCCGCGAGCCGCGCGGCCGACAGCGCTGCGGCGCCCGCCGACGAGGTCTCGAACTTCGAAACCGCGCTGACCGAGCTCGAATCCATCGTCGCCCAGATGGAAGGCGGCGCCCTGAAGCTCGAAGACTCGCTGCGCCTGTTCGAGCGCGGCGTGCTGCTGACGCGCCAGTGCCGCCAGTCGCTGGAGACCGCCGAGCTCAAGGTGCGCAACTTGCTGGCGAACGACGGCGACGCTGCGACCCCCGCGAACTGATCCGCCGTCGAGGCACCTGAACTTGAGCAAGCCTTCCTTCGGCGATCGAGTCGCCGCCTATCGCCAGCGACTCGAAGCCCAGCTCGACCGCGAGCTGCCGGCCGACACGGCCTACCCCGCCCGCCTGCACGACGCCCAGCGCTACTCGACGCAGGGCGGCAAGCGCCTGCGCGCCCTGCTGGTCTATGCCGCCGGCGAAACCCTGGGCCTGCCGCCCGAGGCACTCGACGCGCCGGCCTGCGCGCTGGAGCTGATCCACGCCTATTCGCTGGTCCACGACGATCTGCCCGCCATGGACGACGACGACCTGCGCCGCGGCCGTCCGACCACGCACAAGCAGTACGACGAGGCCACCGCGATTCTGGTCGGCGACGGCCTGCAGGCCCTGGCCTTCGCGGTGCTGGCGCGCGCCCAGGCGCTGAGCGCCGAACAGCGCCTGCAGATGGTGGCCACGCTGGCGCTGGCCGCGGGCTCGCAGGGCATGGTCGGCGGCCAGGCCGTGGACCTGGAATCGGAGAACCGCTCGCTGACGCTGCCCGAACTCGAGGCCCTGCACCGCCACAAGACCGGCGCGCTGATCCGCGCCTGCCTGCTCATGGCGGGCCAGGCCGCACCATCGGCGAGCGCCGACCAGCTCGCCGCGCTGGATCGCTACGGCCAGCTGATCGGCCTCGCCTACCAGATCCAGGACGACGTTCTGGACCTCGAAGGCAGCTCCGAAGACCTCGGCAAGACCGC
>JALRLM010000494.1 GCA_023254435.1 Hydrocarboniphaga sp. | reverse complement strand
TTGGCGGAGGCGTACGACAGCGCGATCTGCTTGGCCGAGCCGGTGGCATCCTGGTGGATGGCGACCAGCGTGGGCACGCCGCCGCCCTTGAGGTACTCCGAGCGCACGGTGTGGCCGGGGCCCTTGGGCGCGATCATGATGACGTCGAGGTCTTCACGCGGCTCGATCAGGCCGAAGTGGATGTTGAAGCCGTGGGCGAAGGCCAGCGCCGCACCCTTCTTGATGTTGGGGGCGACGACTTCGTCGTAGATCTTCTTCTGGCCTTCGTCGGGCGCCAGGATCATGACCAGATCGGCGATCTTCACGGCTTCGGCGACTTCGAGCACCTTGAGGCCGGAGTTCTCGGCCTTGGCCCAGCTCTTGGAGCCGGCACGCAGCGCGACCACGACATCGACGCCGGAATCCTTGAGGTTCAGCGCGTGGGCGTGACCCTGCGATCCGTAACCGAGGATGACGACCTTCTTGCCCTGGATCAGCGAAAGGTCGGCGTCTTTGTCGTAATACACCTTGATGCTCATGGCTCTGCTCTCTTAGCTTGAGGGCGCGGATCGCGCGCCCGGTTGAATCTGCGGATTGAGGTGGGGACGGCTACAAAATCAGTTGGGCAACGACAGCACCTGCTGGCCGCGGGCCAGCGAGGCCACGCCGCTGCGCACCAGTTCCAGGATACGCGCGGTCGCCGAGATGTCGGCGATGAAGGTGTCGATCTCGGGCTGCGAGCCGGAGATCTGCAGCAGCCGCGTGTTTTCGGTCTCGTCGAGAATCCAGCCACGGTAGCGGCGGACGCATTCGACGACTTCGCGCGCCGAGCCGTTCAGCACTTCCACCTTGACCATGACCAGCTCGCATTCGAGGTGGTCGAAGCTCGACAGGTCGACGATTTCGATGACGTCGACCAGCTTGCGGGTCTGCTGGATGATCTGGTGAATGACCTCGTCCGACCCGGTGGTGACCAGGGTCAGGCGGGATACCGTGGAATCGTGCGTCGGGGCGACCGATAGCGAGTCGATGTTGTATCCGCGAGCGGAGAACATGACCGCCACGCGGGCGAGAGCCCCCGCCTCGTTCTGGAGCAGGATCGAGATGATGTGGCGCATGGGGCGCGCAGAATAGACGCGGGTAATCCCCTACGCAACCTCGGGCCTGTCGGCATGAGGATTTCCCCCCTATACTTCGCCCCCTTTTGTGCTCACCCGCCGTTGCCCGATCGCCATGAACGCCGCCCATCCCAATGCTCAGCATCCCCTCTCCGGCACGACCCTGTCCGGTGCGGAGATCGTCGTGCAGATGCTGGCCGACGAGGGTGTCGATGTCGTATTCGGGTATTCGGGCGGCGCCATCCTGCCCACCTACGACGCGGTGTTCCGCTACAACCAGACGCACCGTCTGCCCGACGGCGTCGATCCGGTTCAGCTGATCGTGCCGGCCAACGAACAGGCCGCCGGCTTCATGGCCGCCGGCTATGCGCGCGCCTCGGGCAAGGTCGGCGTGGCCCTGGTCACCTCGGGTCCCGGCGCCACCAATACGGTCACGCCGGTGCGCGACTGCATGGCCGACTCGATCCCCATCGTGGTGATCTGCGGCCAGGTGCCGACCGCCGCCATCGGCTCGGACGGTTTCCAGGAGGCGCCGATCAGCGCCATCATGGGCCCCTGCGCCAAGCAGGTCTTCCTGGTCACCGACCCGCAGAAGCTCGAAGCCACGCTGCGTACGGCCTTCGAGATCGCGCGCAGCGGTCGTCCGGGCCCGGTCGTGGTCGACATTCCCAAGGACGTGCAGAACTGGAACGGCACCTTCCGTGGTGAGGGCGTGCTGCCGCTGCCGGGTTTCCGTGCGCGTCTGCGCGAGGTCTACGACAACCACCTGAGCGACGAGCAGGCCCAGCGCTTCCTCGCCATGCTCAAGCGCGCCAAGCGTCCGCTGATCTATGCCGGCGGCGGCGTCATCAACGGCGAAGCCTCGGAGAGCCTGCGCCGGTTCACCGCCCACTTCGGACTGCCGGTGACGACGACGCTGATGGGCATCGGCGCGGTCGACACCACGGCGCCGCTGTCGCTGCACATGCTCGGCATGCACGGCACCGCCTTCGCCAACTATGCGGTCGACGACTGCGACTTTCTGATCGCGGTGGGCGCGCGCTTCGACGATCGCGTCGCCGGTGTGCCCAAGAAGTTTGCGCCCAACGCGCGAGACATCGCCCACTTCGACGTCGACCCGGCCGAGATCAACCGCGTCAAGCGCGTGAATTGGCACCACGTGGGCGAGCTCAATGCCGCCCTGTCCAAGCTCTGCGATTTCGCCAGGGTCCAGGGCTTCGATCCGCTGGCCAGCGGTCAGTACACCGAATGGCAGGCGCACATCGCCGACCTCAAGAAGACCTACCCGCTCGACTACGACCGCCAGTCGGTGGCGATCCAGCCGCACGCGGTGATCGAGGCCATCAACAAGATCACGCAGGGCCGCGCCGTGGTCGCCACGGGCGTGGGCCAGCACCAGATGTGGGCCGCGCAGTATTTCGACTTCGCCGAACCGCGTCTGTGGCTGACCTCGGGCTCGATGGGCACGATGGGCTTCGGCCTGCCGGCCGCGCTGATGACGTTGGACAAAGAAGCCGCCAATTTCATGGACTGTCCATCTCTGGACCATCAATTGCATTTTCAAATCAATACAATGAATCCCTTAATAATGCGAAAAATATCCTTGAAAAGAATTGTTCTTTG
>JALRLM010000396.1 GCA_023254435.1 Hydrocarboniphaga sp. | reverse complement strand
CCCCGACCGTGATCGTCGGCGACAAGTCGTTGGTGTCGCTGGTGGCGCATGAGCTGGCGCACAGCTGGTCGGGCAATCTGGTGACCAATGCCTCGTGGAAGGACATCTGGCTCAACGAGGGCTTCACCACCTATCTCACCTATCGCCTGACCGACGCGCAGTACGGCAAGGACTTCGGCGACATGGAGCGCGTGCTGGGCGTGCAGGACCTGAAGGATTCCATCGACCAGGCCGAAGAGGCCGACCGCGCGCTGGTGCGGGCCACGCCGGCAGCCGATCCGGACGAAGTGTTCAGCTCCATTCCCTACGAGCGCGGCGCGCTGTTCCTGGTCTGGCTCGAGGATCGTTTCGGCCGCAAGGCTTTCGATGCCTTCGTGCGCGGCTGGTTCGACGATCACGCTTTCAAGAGCGCGACCACCGAGCAGTTCCTGGCCTATCTCGACACCAAGCTGCTCGCCAGGAATCCCGACAAGGTCAGCAAGCAGCAGCTCGACGCCTGGATCTACGCCACCACGCTGCCCGATTTCGCCGTGCTGCCGAAGTCGGAGGCGTTCACCCAGGTCAGCGAAGCGCAGCTGGCTTTTGTTGAAGGTCGCGTCACCGCCGCGGCGCTGCCGGCCGCGAAATGGACCGTGCAGCAGTGGCAGCATTTTCTCGACACCATGCCGGCCTCGGTGACGGTGGAGCAGCTGGCCGCGCTCGACCAGGAGTATCAGCTCACCGGCACGCGCAACCAGATCGTCGCCTGCAGCTGGCTGCGCCTGCGCATCGCGCAGGGCGACAAGAAGGCCTGGCCGACCGCCGAAACCTATCTGCAGGGCGTGGGCCGCATGCGCCTGATCTCGCCGGTCTATCGCGCGCTGGCCAAGACGCCGCAGGGCCTCAAGTTCGCGCGCACCGTCTACGAGAAAGCCAGGCCGGGTTATCACCCGATCGCGCGCGAGGCGGTGGAGCGGTTGCTCGCCGACGCCGAGCAGAAGAAGAGCAGCTGAACGAGTCCGTCAGTCCCGCACTCGGGACTGACGGCGCTGGATGAGGTTCAGAACGCCCCGGCGATGGCCGCCGTCGGGGGCGCTTCGCCAGGGTTGTCGTCATCACCCTCTGCAAACGTGTCGCTGGCCACGCGCGACACCGACGACATCGGCAGCCACACCTGCAACAGGCAGCCGGCACCGGGCGCCGCGTGCAGCGTCACGTCGCCACCGAGTGCGTGCGCGCGTTCGCGTATTCCGATCAGGCCCAGGCCTTCGGTGTGCCGCTCCAGATCGAAGCCGTGGCCGTCGTCGGCGATGGTCAGGATCAGGCGATCCTGAGCGGGGCGGGCGTCGACGCAGATTTCCACCTGCCTGCAGCCCAGGGCGTGGCGCGTCACGTTGCTGAGCGCTTCCTGCACGATGCGATAGACATGGATCGCGCCACGGCCGTCGAGCGTATGGCAGTCGGCGGCGACATGGCTGGAGACCTCGACGTCGGGATGCGACTCGCCGAACTGGCGAACCAGTGATTCGAGCCCGTAGCCCAGCCCCAGCGTATCGAGCGCGGTCGGACGCAGGCGCTTGATCAGCCGGCGGCTGATGCGATGGATCTGCGAAATCGAATCGTGCACGCGCGCCAGCGTCGGTCGCAGCGGCGCGCCGCCGGCTTCGACGTGCACGGCGACTTCGATGGCGGCGACGTGCTGGCCGATCTCGTCGTGCAGCTCGCGCGCAACCAGGCGCCGCTCGTCTTCCTGTGCTTCGAGATTCTTCAGCAGCAGCCGGCGGTTTTCGTCGGCACCGTGCGCGAGCCGCGAGGCCAGGCGATCCACGCCCTGCGCGAGACGGCTCAGGTCGGGCACGCCGGGCGCGGGCAGGCGCACGCCGTAATGGCCGCGATGCAGGTCGTCGAGCGCCGACAGCACGGCGTCGAGCGGCTGCAGCGCGCGCGTCACCAGCACGAAGATGAAGGCATTGGCCATCACGGCCATGAACACCATGATCTGCAGCAGGCCGCGCGCGTCCTCCCAGGCCTCGCCGAGTTCGTCGGCCGGGTCGGCCTGCAACAGCAGGCTCCAGGGCTCGCCGGCGATTTCGAGCGGCCAGCGGCTGGCTTGCAACTGCTCCCCGACATCGCGCGAGAACCAGGTCGGCACGTCGGTCGGCAACTGCTTGAGCGGGCAGTCGCGCGTGTCGTCGGCGCGCAGCAGAACGACGCAGATGTGGCGCCCGGTGTTCTGCGCGGCGACCCAGCGTTCGATGGCCAGATGCGCGGAATTGCGATCGAGCTGCGCGGTCAGCGGCAGCAAGGCATCGAGGCTGCGCGCGGTGGCAGCCATGCTGGCGCGGATTTCGTCGGTGACGGCGGCACGCGAGTCGGACACCACCAGCGTGATCGCCAGCGCGATGCTGGCGATCAGCACCGTGCCCATGGCCAGCGACAGCCGGCTGCGCAGGCTCAGGCGTTCGGGCCGCAGCCGCGCCAGCCCGCGCCGGATGCGCTCAACCCACATGGATGATGCCCGCGCTGATCGCCAGACGGGCCAGGTCGGCGCTGGTGCCCAGGCCGAGCTTGCTGCGGATCGAGGTGTGATAGTTGGCGACGGTCTTGTCGCTGAGGCAGAGATGGCTGGCGATCTCCGAAACGCGCCGGCCTTCGGCGAGCTGGCGGAAGATCTCGAATTCGCGATGCGACAGACGCTCCAGCAGCCAGCGCGCGGGATTGGGCGCGGGTACGCTGCTGGCCGCGCGCAGCGTGTTGAAATCCGCCGCGGAGCCGAAGATCGGATCGACCACCGGCAGGCCCTTGGCCACGCGCGTGATCGCTTGCACGATGGAGCCGGGCTCCGAGCGCTTGCTCAAGTAGCCCAGCGCGCCCGTGGTGAGGGCACGCTCCACGATCATGCGCTCCTCGTGCATGCTGAAAACGAGGGCGCGCAGCTTGGGATCGTGGTGCTTCATGCGGCGCAATATCTCCATGCCGCCGATGCCCGGCAGCGACAGGTCGATCACCACCACGTCGATGTCGCCCTGCAGATAGCGTTGATAGCCCGCACTGCCGCTGTCGGCTTCGGCCACCACGCGGATGTGATCGGTGGTCGCCAGCAGGTGACGGTAGCCTTCGCGGACGATGGCGTGATCGTCGATCAGCAGTACGCGAATGATTTTCTCCGCTGCGGTGGCGGTGTCGCTCATCGGCATTCTCCTCGTCGCTTGCACTGAACTCGCACTCCTTTGCATGGCGTCGCGATTCGTTCGCGACTGCGCGGCCCGGTTCGGCGGGCTTCTCGTCAAGGAGTCCGACGGTGGCGGTGTCGCCCGCGGTGTAGCAGCGGCGACACAGCGCAAGGCGGCGAACGACTCGATCGAGCTTCGATTCGGGAAAAATTCCCATTGCGAAAACTTGATAAATGAGAGTCGATCGTCGCGCGATGATCGGCGCAAGTTCGCGCCGGCCATACGCACATCAGGATCCTGCCGGCAGCATAGCGCCATTGCCATGCCAGCGGTCCACGTGTGGATCGAATGCCGATTTTCATCTCGCGCGGGTCGATTCTGGGTGTGCGGATATGCCCTTTGTTTCCGGTGCGACACAGCCCGCGTGAAAAATTCCCGAAGTGTTCTTTTCGGCCGGGTTTTCCTTTGACAGACCGAAATGGCCAAACCTAGTCTGATTTCAGGCAAGGCACCGTGCAGCGTCACGGACGAAGCCATCGAATCCAAACGACGCGACGACAGGTCGCGGATCGAAGGATCGTCACTAGAAGGAGGAGAACAAGATGAAGCAGAAAAGTACGGCATGGTCGCTGTGCGTGTTCGTCGCTGCCGCGGCGATGCTGTCGTCGCCGGCGATCGCCAACGAGAAGCTGGTCGAGTTGTCCAGGAAGGACGAAAACTGGGTTTTGCCGGGCAAGAATTACGACGAGAACGGATTCAGCCCGATGACGCAGATCAACGCGGAGAACGTGAAGGATCTGCGACCGGCGTGGAGCTTTTCCACGGGCGTGCTCAACGGTCATGAGGGCACGCCGCTGGTGGTGGGCAATCGCATGTTCGTGCACACGCCGTTCCCCAACACGACCTACGCGCTGGACCTCAACGAGCCCGGCAAGATCGTCTGGACCGCCAAGTCCAAGCAGAACGCGGCGGCGCGGTCGGTGGCCTGCTGCGACGTGGTCAACCGTGGTCTGGCGTACTGGCCCGGTGATGCCAAGGTCAAGCCGCTGATCATCAAGACCCTGCTCGACGGTCACGTCGAAGCGCTCGACGCCGAGACCGGCGCCTCGCGCTGGAAGATGGAGAACTCCGACTACAAGGTCGGCTCCACGCTCACCATCGCGCCCTACGTGGTCAAGGATATGGTGCTGGTCGGCTCGTCGGGCGCCGAGCTCGGCGTGCGCGGCTACGTCACCGCCTACGACGTCAAGACCGGCGAGCAGAAGTGGCGCGCCTTCGCGACCGGCCCGGACAAGGACATCCTGTTGGCCGACGATTTCAACTCCAAGGTTCCGCAGTACGGTGGCAAGGGCGATCTGGGCGTCAAGACCTGGGAAGGCGACGCCTGGAAGATCGGCGGCGGCACCAACTGGGGCTGGTACGCCTACGATCCCAAGGACGAAATGTTCTTCTACGGCAGCGGCAATCCCGCACCGTGGAACGAAACCATGCGCCCGGGCGACAACAAGTGGACGATGGCGATCTGGGGCCGCGACGTGAATACCGGCAAGGCCAAGTTCGCCTACCAGAAGACGCCGCACGACGAATGGGACTACGCCGGCGTCAACGTGATGATGCTGTCCGAGCAGAAGGACAAGGAAGGCAAGCAGCGCAAGCTGCTCACGCATCCCGACCGCAACGGCATCATCTACACGCTCGATCGCCAGACCGGCGAGCTGGTATCGGCCGACAAGCTCGACGACACCGTCAACTGGGTCAAGAAGGTCGACCTCAAGACCGGCAATCCGATTCGCGATCCGGAGTTCGCCACGCGCATGGACCACAACGCGCGCGAGATCTGTCCGTCGGCCATGGGTTATCACAACCAGGGCCACGACTCCTACGATCCGAACCAGAAACTCTTCTTCCTGGGCATCAACCACATCTGCATGGATTGGGAGCCTTTCATGCTGCCGTATCGCGCCGGACAGTTCTTCGTCGGTGCGACGCTCAACATGTATCCGGGCCCCAAGGGCGATCGCCAGAACTACGTCGGCCTCGGCCAGGTCAAGGCCTACGACGCCATCACCGGCAAGTTCAAGTGGGAAAAGATGGAACGCTTCGCGGTCTGGGGCGGCACCATGGCCACGGCCGGCAACCTGATGTTCTATGGCACGCTCGATGGCTTCATCAAGGCGCGCGACTCGCGCACCGGCGAGCTGAAGTGGAAGTACCGCCTGCCGTCCGGCGTGATCGGTCACCCGATGACCTACATGCACAACGGCACGCAGTACGTCGCCATCTACTACGGCGTGGGTGGCTGGCCGGGCGTGGGCCTGGTGTTCGATCTCACCGATCCGACCGCGGGCCTGGGTTCGGTGGGTGCGTTCAAGAACATCCAGAACTACACCCAGCAGGGCGGCGGCATCATGGTCTTCTCGCTGGGCGGCAAGGGCGAGTATCAGGATCCGAAGACCGACGAGTACGAGACCGCGGTGAACGGCGACAAGCCCGCCACCGTCGCGACCAAGGACGACTGAGTCCCTGGCGTCGCACGGTACTGCGGTGGCGAGCGCACGCTGCCTCGCCACCGCAGCACGGTCCCGACATCGTCAAACGGTCGCATCGCACGCGACCCGCCTGGAGAACCGCCCATGTCCGCTTTTCGTCCCCTGTTGTGGCTGAGTGCCCTGGCCATCACCTGCGGCAATGCCCAGGCCGCCGGTGGCGCCTCGAACGATCCGCTGCGCATCTGCGCCGCCGATGAGGCGCCATATTCGCAACGCGACGGCCGCGGCCTGGAGAACAGGCTCGCCGAAGCCGTCGGCGCCGCCATGCAGCGTCCGGTGGAGTTCGTGTGGAGCGACAAGCCCGCGATCTACCTGGTTCGCGACTATCTCGACAAGCAGCGCTGCGACGTGGTGATGGGCGTCGATACCGGCGACCCTCGCGTGCTGACCACCGCGCCTTACTACCGCTCCAGCTACGTCTTCATCAGCCGCGCCGACAGCGACTTCGGGGCCATCAGCGCCTGGGACGATCCGCGCCTGGGCAAGGCGCGCAACATTGCCGTCGGTGTCGGCTCTCCGGCCGAGGCCATCATCAAGGCGATGGGGCTCTACGAAGAGAACATGAACTACATCTACTCGCTCGTGGACTTCAAGTCGCCGCGCAATCAGTACGTGCGGCTGGAGCCTTCGAGACTGGTCAGCGAGGTCGTGCGCGGCAACGCCGATCTCGCCATCGCTTTCAGCGGCGACGTGGCGCGCTACGTCAAGGAATCCAGCGTGCCGCTGCGCATGGAGGCCGTGCCACCGGACACCGTGGCCGGCAAGGAAGGCGAGTTCATCGGCTTCGAATACGGCCAGTCGATGGCCGTGCGCAAGGACGACGAACCGCTGCTGGCGGCGCTCAATGCCGCACTCGACAAGGCACATCCGCAGGTGCAGAGCATCCTTCGGAGCGAAGGCGTGCTGCTGCTGTCCGGCAAGGGCGAGCAGTCCGCCCGCAACTAAAAGGCTGGCTCGCGGCAAGAACCCATAGGAGGAACATCATGAGGCGCGTTTTGATCCGGACAGGACTCGTGGCCGGGCTCACGCTTGCGGTGGTGGCGACGGCTTATGCGCAAGTGCAGTTCCGCAGCGTGGTCACCGGCGAAGAGCTCAGCATGGACGACGCACTGCCGGAAGGTCGCGACACCCCCGCGGCCAAAAAATTTCTCGAGACCGGCGTCAACAGCTACAACGAGAATCCGGCCGCGCTCAAGAAAGGCGAAGAGCTGTTCCTGACCGGATGCTCGGGCTGCCACGGCCATCTCGCCGAAGGCAAGATCGGGCCCGCACTCAACCGTAACAACTGGAACTATCCGCAGAACGGCGAGAGCGACACCGGCCTGTTCGAGACCATCTACGGCGGCGCGCAGCGCCAGATGGGCCCGCAGTCCTCGCTGATGACGGTCGACCAGATCCTGTTGACCATGGCCTGGGTGCGGCATCTCTACGCCGGCGACGCCTCGGACGCGGTCTGGCTCGACGACGCCCAGCGCGCCAGGTTCAAACCCTACAAGCCGCCGCAGGGACAGCACTGAATCGCGGCCCGCGACGCACGCTTTACGCAGCACCCATAACAAGCAGGAGGAGAACGATGAAAACCAGTTCGATTGCGGCATCGCTCGCGTTGATCGCGGCGCTGAGCGGCGCGCCGACGGCGCTGCTGGCCTACGACGGTACGCAGTGCAAGGAGCCGGGCGTGTGCTGGCAGCCCAAGCCGGGCTATCCCGAGAAGGTCGCCGGCAGCAAATACGATCCCAAGCACGATCCCAAGGAGTTGTCCAAGCAGGGCGATTCCATCGCCAAGATGGAAGCGCGCAACAAGCAGCGTTCGGACTACTTCAAGAAGAGCGGCAAGTTCGTCTACGACGTCGACAAGATTCCGAAGTGAGCGGGTGCCCGTCATGAGCGCAGCGGCGCAAGCCACGCTCAGATCGACGGGGCTCGACGAGTGGCGCCAGCGGGCGCTGCGCTTCGAAGCCGAGGTTTCGCGTGCTGCCATCGGTCAGCAGCGGGCTATCCGCCTGCTGACCGTGGCAATTTTTTCACGCGGCCATGTGTTGCTGGAAGGTGATGTCGGTGTCGGCAAGACCACGCTGCTGCGCGCGGTGGCGCGCGCGCTCGGCGGTGCCTACGGTCGCGTCGAAGGCACCATCGACCTGATGCCGGGCGATCTGATCTATCACAGCTTTCTCGACGAGAACGGACGTCCGCGCGTCGATCCGGGACCGTTGCTGGAGCATGGCGAACGGCTGTCGGTGTTCTTCTTCAACGAGATCAACCGGGCCCGGCCTCAGGTGCATGCGCTGCTGCTGCGCCTGATGGCCGAGCGGGTCGTCAACGCCTTCAATCGCGACTGGCGCTTTCCGTTCCTGCAGGTGTTCGCCGATCGCAACCAGGTCGAGCGCGAGGAGACCTTCGAGCTGCCCGCGGCGGCGCGTGACCGCTTCTTCATGGAGCTGGCCATCGCCGCGCCCGACGATGCCGAACTGCGGCGCAGCCTGATCTTCGATCCCCGCTTCCACGACGTCGATCGCCTGATCGAAGGCGTGGCGCCCGACGTGCTCGACCCCTCGGCGCTCGACGCGGTCGCCATGGAGATCCAGCGCAGCGTGTTCGCCAGCGCCGCGCTGGAGCAGTACGTGCTCGCGCTGTGGTCGGCGATCCGCGATCCGGCCTCGGTGGGCGTGGCCTTGCCCGACGTCGAGATGTCGCAGCTGGTCGCCGGCGGCGCCAGCCCGCGCGGCATGAGCTATCTGGTGCGCGCGGCGCGCGTGCTGGCCTGGCTGCAAGGTCGCGA
>JALRLM010000363.1 GCA_023254435.1 Hydrocarboniphaga sp. | reverse complement strand
TCCCGACCTGCGCGAGCCCACCACGATCGATCTCGAAATCTCCGGCCGCAAGCTGCTGCTGGAGCCGCTGCAGCGCGAAGGCAATCGCGTACACGTGAATGGCTTCGATCCTTGCGTGGTGCTGCTCAACAACGACCTGTCGGCGGGCATTCCGCCGCTGCTCGACGGCGTCGAACAGCAGGTGCTGCCGCCGCAGGCACTGGGCTGGCATGCGCGCCTGAAGTCGCAGCACTTCGGCTTTTATCGCGAAGTGGCGCGCGATTTCGGCGAAGTGGCCGGCATCGACTCCTGGCTGGTCGATCCGCTGTTCCGCAACTGCGGGCAGATCAACTTCCTCAAGCGTGAAGGCGAGGAATGCCTGATCAGCAACGTCGAACTGCTGCTCGAGGACATTCGCGCCAAGTACAAGCAGTACGACATCAAGGAAGAGCCCTTCGTCATCGTCAAGGCCGACGCCGGCACCTACGGCATGGGCGTGATGACGGTGAAGTCCGTGGACGACGTGCGCGAGATGAACCGCAAGGCGCGCACGCACATGGCCAGCGCCAAGGAAGGTCGCGACGTCACCGGCGCTATCATCCAGGAAGGCGTCCACACCTTCGAGACCTGGGGCCCCGACCACTTCACCGCCGAACCCGTGGTCTACATGATCGACCGCTTCGTCGTCGGCGGCTTCTATCGAGTCAACGAGAAGCGCGGCAACCAGGAGAACCTCAACTCGCCCGGCATGTCGTTCAAGCCGCTGCCGTTCGAGAGCTGCTGCAGCCACCCCGACCGCACGCTGTCGCCCGACGCGCTGCCCAATCGCTCCTATGCCTATGGCGTGGTCGCGCGCCTGGCCCTGCTGGCCGCCGCGCGCGAAGTGGCCGCCAGCCGCATGCTGGCCAAAGCCGCCTGATGAGCACCCGTCGCCTGGGCGTGATCATGGACCCCATCGGGTCCATCAAGCCCTATAAGGACACCACGCTGGCGATCATGCTCGCCGCGCAGAAGCGCGGCTGGCAGCTGTTGTATTTCGAGATGGCCGACCTGTGGCTGCGCGACGGCATCGCCTGGGGCCGCGCACGCCCGGTCACCGTGTTCGACGACAAGCAGCATTGGTACGAACTCGGCGAGGCATTCACGGTGAAGCTCGGCGAGATCGATGCCATCGCCATGCGCAAGGACCCGCCCTTCGATCTCGAGTACGTCACCACGACCTACCTGCTCGAGCGCGCCGAAGCGCAGGGCGCGCTCGTGGTCAACAAGCCCGAGAGCCTGCGCGACTGCAACGAGAAGATGTTCACCGCGTGGTTCCCGGAACTGGTGCCACCCACGCTGTTCGCGCGCGACGCCAAGGTGCTGCGCGACTTCCACGCCGAGCATGGCGACGTGATCTACAAGCCCGTCGACGGCATGGGCGGCATGGGCATCTTCCGCGTCGGCGCCGACGGCATGAACCTGGGCTCGGTGATCGAGCAACTCACGCTGCTGGGCACGCGCACGATCGTCGCGCAGCGCTACCTGCCGGCGATCAAAAACGGCGACAAGCGCGTGCTCGTCGTCGATGGCGTGCCGGTGCCCTACTGTCTCGCCCGCGTGCCGCAGGCCGGCGAGACTCGCGGCAACCTGGCCGCCGGCGGTACCGGCGAACCGCGCCCGCTGTCCGAGCGCGACCGCCAGATCGCCGAAGCCGTGGGCCCCGAACTCAAGCGTCGCGGCCTGCTGTTCGTGGGTCTGGACGTGATCGGCGAGCACCTGACCGAAATCAACGTCACGAGCCCGACCTGCGCGCGCGAAATCGACGCCGCCTACGGTACCGACATCGGCGGATTGCTGATCGAGGCGATCGAAAAAAGACTGTCCTGAACAATCGCCGAACCGCTCATCGGCATTTGTAACCGGGGCTCGCGCCGACGTTACACAACAAGCTCGATTGCCCTTCTTCTTTTGTCTTGACAGCTTTCGGCGCTGAGGGATACTCCGCTCATGGACTCCGGAGATTTCCTCAAAAGTCAGTTCCTGGTCGCGATGCCCGGCCTCGAAGACGACAACTTCAATCACACCGTGTCGCTGCTCTGCGAGCACAACGACAAGGGTGCGGTCGGACTCGTGATCAATCGCCCCACCGAACTCGCACTCACCGCGATGCTCGACCAGATGGGCATGGAGCACCCCGCGCTCAGCGAGGAAACTCGCATCTACTGGGGCGGCCCCGTGCAGCCCGAGCGCGGCTTCGTCGTGCATCGCCAGGGCGGCGAATGGGAGTCGAGCCTGCAGGTGCAGGACGATCTCTGGGTTACCACCTCGCGCGACATCCTCGCCGCCATCGGCACGGGCGAAGGTCCCGAGCATTACATCGTCACGCTGGGTTATGCCGGCTGGGGCGCGGGCCAGCTCGAAAGCGAGATCCTGCTCAACTCCTGGCTCAACACGCCGGTGGATTCCAAGATCCTGTTCAACCTGCCCGCGCGCCAGCGCTGGCAGGCCGCGACGCGACTGCTCGGCGTCGACGTGACGCAGCTGACCGGCATCGCCGGACACGCCTGAGCACCTACCTGGGTTTCGACTACGGCCTGCGCCGCATCGGCGCGGCCGTCGGTGACGAGCTGACCGCATCCGCCCGCCCGCTGGCCGCCATCGCCCATGCGGCGCAGCCGGACTGGATGGCGATCGACCGCCTGATCGCCGACTGGCGCCCCGCGGCACTGATCGTCGGCCTGCCGCTCGACGAGGACGGCGGCGAACAGGCCATCACCGAACCCGCGAGACGCTTCGCCCGTCAGCTCGAAACCCGCAGCAAGCTGCCCGTGCACCTGATCGACGAGCGCTACTCCTCGCGCGCGGCCGACGACGAGCTGCGCGAGGCGCGATCCAGCGGCCGCATGAATCGCCGCGTGCGCAAGGGCGACCGCGACGGCCAGGCGGCGCGCATCGTGCTGGAGCAGTGGCTGCAGCAGATGGGCTGACGCCTC
>JALRLM010000281.1 GCA_023254435.1 Hydrocarboniphaga sp. | reverse complement strand
GCCACCGTCACGCTCGACGGCAGCGGTTCGTCCGACGCCGACGGCAGCATCGTGACCGACGCCTGGACGCAGACCGCCGGCCCCGAAGTGAGCCTGAGCGGCGCCGACTCCGCGACGCCGAGCTTCAGCTCGACCAGTTCGGGCGTCTACGCGTTCACGCTCACGGTGACCGACGACAGCGGCCTGAGCAGCAGCGACAGCATCAGCGTCACGCTGCGCAGCGCGCCGGTCGCCAGTGCGGGAGCAGCTCAGACCGTGGCCGCGGGAACGGCCGTCACGCTCAACGGCAGCGCCTCGAGCGACGCCGACGGCAGCATCGCCAGCTATGCCTGGACGCAGAATGGCGGCCCCGTGGTGACGCTCGCCGGCGCCAGCACGGCGACCGCCAGCTTCACGCCGACGACCGCCGGTCGCTACGAGTTCACGCTCACGGTGACCGACGACTCCGGCCTTTCGGCCAGCGCGACGACGGTGGTCGACGTCACCGCCGTGGCCGAGCGCGACGAAGGCGGTGGCGGCGGTTCGATGGGCGCCGGCGGATTGCTGGTGCTGTTGATGGGTGGTGCGCTGCGCGCACTGCGCCGGCGCTCGCGCGCCTCGCAGACGTAAGGCAAGGCTGAAGTAAAAGACCCCGCTACTGCGGGGTCTTTTTTTGTCTGGCTGGGTCGGCAAAGCCGCCGACGTCGACGCGCCTCAGGTCGCTGCGAGCGGCTCCGATGCAGGCTCGCAGGCCTCACTCGGACCGTCGGCAACGCTCCTGATCGGCGATCTTGTCGGCATGCTTCTTGAACCCTTCGCGCAGATGCAGCTCATCGAGCAGGAGCTTGCGACACCGGGCATGTTGGCGATTGGCGAGCTTCGGCGCCTCCGCTGCGGCACCAGCATCACCCTGATGACCAGAGCGGCCTGTCGCGTGTACTGCTCCAGCGCATCGATCGTGGAGCACAGGGTGTTGGATCGCGCGTCGAACCGCGAATCACGATGATTCAGTCGCCGCCGCGAGCGAGTATCGTCAGCTTGGCGCCCATGCCCACGACGATGTGCGCGACGCGGGCGATGGGGCCGCCATTCATTTCATGCGCAGCTTGGCCCCAGCCCGGAGCCCAGCTCTGTGCTCAATTGGGCGATTCGCAGTTGTCTGCGATGCCGTAAGGACTCACGGCTCCGGGCGGTGCGATATCCAGATCGTTGAGGTCCTCGGCCGCCGCCGGCAGGATGAAGAACGCGCTCTCGGTCGATTCGGTTCCCGCCACCGAGGCCACGCCGCGCAGTTCCACCGCAACCCAGCTCGCACGATCCTTGGGATACGTGATTTCGAACTGTCCGGCGCCGTTGGCATCGAGCGTCAGCGTCGATGGCACCGAGGCAACATTGCCCGGATCGAGTCGCGTGTTGTTGTTGTAGTCCTCGCCCGGATCGAGCACGCCGTCGTAGTCGATGTCCTCGTTGGCACAGGTCGCGGACGGATCCGCACCCCAAACGTCCGCCGTGCCGTCGCCGTCGGTATCCACCGGCACATAAGTGCCCTTGCGATACGCAACCGGCAACACGCTGAGACGGAACGTGGCATCGGACACCGCATTGCCCGACGAGTCGGTAACGATCACCGAATAGGGCTTCTGGTACGTGGTCTCGTTGGGCACGAATACCGTGTTGCCCGTTCCCAGCGTGATGCGCAGCGCCTCGCCGCGCACGGTGAAGCTCACCGTCGACGCGACCGCCGGCGTATCACGCACCACCGCACGCACCTGCACCCCCATGTCGGCCGACGACACGCTCGATGCGTTGTAAGTGACCGAGGCCTTGCCCTGGCTGCTCGTCACCGCGCTGGGCGCCGACAGCGTGCCACCCGAGACATCGGTCAGCGTGAAGTCGATGGTCTTGTTCTTGACCAGGTTGCCCGCCGCATCGCGCACGGTGGCCGTGATGGTGCTGCTCTCGTTGACCGGCAAGGTCGCCGGCGAGGCCTGCACGTTGATGGCCGACGCGGTCGTGGCGACGAATTCCACCGACACCGAGGCCGAAGGCTGCGTCAGCGCCGGGCTGCTGGCCACGATGACGGCGCCGCCCGCGTTGGCCGACGTGATCGATGCGGCCGCGCGACCGCTGCTGTCCAGTGTCACGGTGTTGGGTGTGATCGTGCCACGCGAGGACGACAGGTTGATCGTCGCTCCGGCCGTCTCGGCGGCCGATCCACCACGCAGCCACTGCACACTGATGTCCTGCGCCGTGTTGAGCACGATGTTGGTGGCGGCCGTCGGCGTCAGGATGCTGAACTGGTCGGCCGAAATCGCCACGCTGCGCGTGGCCTCCAGCCCCAACGCCTGCACGCTGACGGTGCCCGAGGTGCTGCCGGTCAGCGTGGTCTGCGCCACGCCGACGGAGTTCGATGTCGCGTTCATCGTCGACAGCGAGCCGGCGGAGGTGGCGAAGCTCATGCTGCGCCCGCTGATGCCGTCGCCGTCGGAGTCGAGCAGCGTCGCCACGTACTGCCCGCTCTGGCCGAATCCGATGGTGTCGGGGCCGGTCAGCGTCAGCGTGGTGCCGGTCACCGCGATGTCGAGCGCGGTACTGACACCCGATGCGGTGGCCGTCACCGTGATGTTGCGCGGCGTCGGATCGCCCGCCGTGGTCAGCGTCGCCGTACGCGTGCCCGAGGCATCGTCGGCCGCCACCACGAGTGCGCCGCTACTGGGCGGAATCGAAAAGCTGATGCCCGAGGACGTGATCAGATTGCCACTGCTGTCGAGCGCCTGGGCCGACAGGGTCAGGCCCTCGGCCGGCTGGTCGGCCGCGGAAGGCAGCTGCGAAGCGGAGGACAGCAGGATCACCCGCGCCACGCTGGTCGAACCACCGCCACCCGTGTCGCCGCCGTCGTCGCTGTCGGAATAGCCTCCGCCGCCTCCGCAGGCGCTCAGCAGCAGACTCAAGAGGACCGCGGCCAGTCTGTAGTTCGACATGATCTCTCCCACGGTTCCCCGCGGTGCAGTGCTGGCGGATGCTACCGCCGAGTAAGGCGCACTAACAGCGCCCCGAGTTCTGCATCGAATGCTGGATGACGAGCGGTTCGCCATGCGGCGCGGCTCGATAGGCGCGGTTCGGTACGCGACGGGCGGGCGCCACCGAAGCGGCGGGCCGCAGCCCGGCAATCGGGCTAAACTAGACCGATGTCTCCGTAGCTCAGCTGGATAGAGCGCACGCCTCCTAAGCGTGAGGTCGCAGGTTCAAATCCCGCCGGGGACACCATCAAACAAAAGCCCCTCCCGGAGTCCTCCGGGAGGGGCTTTTTTCAACTGCCGATCAGATCAGGGCCGCGCCAGCGTGATCGTCGGCGAGGTCCAGGCTTCCCAGTCCGTCGGCAGGCTGGGATCGCCGAGTGCCTTGAGCACCGAGATGGTCACGTAGTAGCTGCCATTGGGCACGGTGTAGGTCGGCGCGCGCAGACCCGTGGTGCCGTCCCAGGTGAAGGCGAAGAAGCCCGTGCTGGTCGGATTGCGCGGCAGGAAGCTCTCCGTGCTGACGATGCCCACCGACTTGCCCGTGGCCGCCTCGAAAGCCTCCAGCTTCATCAGCCGCGACTGATGATCCAGGTGCGCCAGGAAGAACGGAATGTCGTCGCCCACCAGGGTGTAGCTGGCGCCGCTGGGCTGGTTGTAGTACGAGCCGCCCGTGAGCTTGGTCAGCCACGGGAAGCCGTAGCCACCCGAGGTCAGCACCGCAATCGCCTGGTAGTCGCCCTTGAAGCCCGAGTACGGCACGCGCATCACCGAACCATCGGTCGCCGACGTGGCCACGATGTAGCCGCCGTAGATGCCGCGATCGGCCAGCGCGGCCGGCGCGGTGATGGTGACGTTGACCGAAGCCTGCTTGAGCGCCGGCACGGTGATCGACGACGCGCTGAAGCTCACACCGGCCGTGGCCAGGAGCGCGCCCACCGTATAGGTGTTCGGGCCCGTCGCCAGCGAACCGACGTGGCTCAGGTTGTAGGTGACCGGGAAGCGCGTGAGGTTGGTGAAAGTCAGCGTCTGCGTGCTGGGGCCGCTCTGGCTTTCGCCGAGCGCCAGCTGCGAAGGCTTGACGAAGGCACGCGCGTTGACCACGCCCACCAGATCGAGCATGCCGGCGCCCTGGCGATGCGTGAAGTCCAGGTAGCCCAGGCCCGGATTGCCCGACCAGTTCTTGGGATCGGCCACGTTCTGCAGGCGCGTGAGCACCTGCTGCGCGGGCAGGTTCGGATACTTGTCGAGAATCAGCGCCACGCCGCCCGCGACGTGCGGAGACGACATCGACGTGCCCGATAGCGAGGTATAACCGCCGGCCTCGAGCGGATACGTCGAGTAGATGAAGCCTCCCGGCGCGCCGAGGTTGGGCTTGAAGCTCAGATCGGGTGGCAGGCCGTAGGAGCTGAAGCTGCTGATCAGACCGGCTGTCGGGTTCGGGAAGCTTCCGACATCGGCGCGCCAGGTCATCGTCGTCGGGCCCGCGGCGATCTTGCCGTCGATCAACGCACCCTCGGTATCGGACACGGCAACCACCGGAATGGTGATCGTCACCGCGCCCGCCACGGTCGGCGAAATGCGACCAGTCGTGTTGTTGTAGAGCACTACGGCGGCCGCGCCAGCGTTCTGCGCGTTGAGCGCCTTGTCGTAAAAGCCGCAACTGCCGCGGCGGATCAGCACCGCCATGCCACTCATGCTGCCGGGCGCCAGCGGCGAGCAGCCGTCGGCGGTCGACGTCGTGGTGCCAGTCTTGGCCATCGGCAACGAGCCGCTGGTCGGAGCCGGCGGCGCGGCCGTGGCATTGCCGTAGCCGACCGCCTCACCGCCGGGCGTCAGCGTGAACTGGTTCAGCGTGACGCTGACGTTGTCGTAGCTGGCCACGCCGATCACTTCGGCACCCACGCCGGGCGCGCCAGCGGCGTAAAGACCGCTGGTGCCGCTGTTGCCGATCGAGGCCACCATCACGACGCCCTTGAGCGCCATGCGGCTGGCCGCGCGTGCGGTCGGATACTGCGGCCACTGAAACGGCGAGCCAATGCTCTGGTTCACCACCTGCATGCCGTCGGCATAAGCACGCTCCATCGCCTCGACCATGACGTCGGAGGTGGTGCTGCCCGCGCAACCGAACACGCGATAGGCGCCGAAGGTGACGCCGGGCGCCACACCCTTGATCGTGCCGTTGGCACCGACGATGCCAGCCACGTGAGTGCCATGGCCGCCACAGTCGTCGGGGTTTTCGTCCGGCGTCGTCACCGGGTTGTAGGCCGGGCTCGTCGGGTCGGCGTTGAAGGCATCACCGACAAAGTCGTAGCCATAGGCCACGCGCGACGACGGGAACGGCGTGGTGCCCGGAACGCCGGTGCCGCCGAGATCGGGGTGATCGATGTCGACGCCGGAGTCGATGATGCCCACCTTGATGCCGGCACCGGTCAGGCCCATGGCCTGCAGTTCGGCGGCGCCCGTCATCGAAATCGCAGTAGCCATCTGCGGCGTGATGCTGCCCGGCGTGGTGCGCTCGGCCTTGGGCGCGCGCAGCACGTCGACCGGATACATCGCCAGTACGCCCGGCAGGCGCGACAGTCTGGCGCGCTGGCTCGGCGTGACTTCGACCGAGAAGCCGTTGAACAGCGTGTCGAAGGAGCGACGCTCCTTGTAGCGGATGCCGGCGGCCAGAGCGGCACGGCGGAAAGCGGCCTTCTCGTTGCGGATCTGAGCGAGCGCACCGCCCTCGACGGTCGGTGCGCCGGCGAGTTCGACGAACCAGAGTGTCGAGGATTCGGAGGCCGCAGCCGGAACGCTCTGTGGTGTGTTTTGTGCGGCGGCCTGGTGTGCGGCGAGCAAAAGCCCGGCAGCACTGACGGCCAGCGTCAGCTTCTTCAATCTCACGACATTCTCCCTGTGATGACCGCTGATGAAATGACCCGGCTTCCCAAGCCGGCTCACGAAAGCATTCCCTTACTTTCGGAGAATGTGCCGCCCTGGGGCGACACGCAACGCCAATTTCACCTAGTCATCCAGGGGGAAACCACCCTGATTGAAACGATCAAAAGATGGGCCGCCCGACCACTGGCGCCCGCACATCGTCCGATTACTTGAGAACCTGGCCCAGAAAGCTGCGAAGACGCTCGTTGTCCGGCGCGCCGAAGAACTGCTCGGGCGGGGCCTGGCACTGGATCTGTCCGGCGTCCATGAAGATCACGCGGTTGGCCACGGCGCGCGCAAAGCCCATTTCGTGCGTGACCACGCACATGGTCATGCCTTCGCGCGCGAGGTTCTTCATCACCTCGAGCACTTCGCCGACCATTTCGGGATCGAGCGCGCTGGTAGGCTCGTCGAACAGCATGATCGTGGGCTGCA
>JALRLM010000244.1 GCA_023254435.1 Hydrocarboniphaga sp. | reverse complement strand
CGCTGGCCGAAATGGAACAGCCGCTGCCGCGCGTGCTGCCTGCGACGCCGTAATCCGCCAGCGCCGGACGCCGCTGCCCCGCATCGCGCCTGAAGTCGGTTTGCGCTCTATCGGCCGCCGGATTCAGTGCGGGTTATCGGCGGGCGCGTAGGCTGAAATGCTCCGGTTCGCGACGCAAGGACGCGTCGCCCACGCAAGGATGCGTATCGGGACGCCGATGCCGGCGACCACCGTTTCATTCGAGCGTTTCATTCGAGACTCGGGACGGGTGAAGAGACCCGGTCGACTCTCGCGACAAAGGAGTGTCGTCATGAACAAGCACAATCGCATTCGCATTCGTCTGTTGAACGGTACGGCGATCGTCGCCGCCGTTGCATTCACGACGCCGGTGCTGGCGGACAGCGCCGCTTATCGCGGCCCTCAGCCGGTGCAGAACGCACCCGCGCCGCAGGTCCGCGTCATCGACAAGGAGCAGGCGGCCCGCGAACAGCAGCAGCGCCTGCAAATGCAGGGTTCGCAGCCGCACACGCAGCCCGTGCCGGCACAGGGCGCATATCACGACGCGCAGCCAAAGACGCATGAGGAGCGCGTAGCCATGGGGCTTGCGGTCGACCCGAACAACAAGGGCTCGGGACCGGACAAGAGCCGCTTCCGCATCGTTGACGAAGACACGGCGCGCCGCGAGCAGGGCCGTCTCAACGACGGCAGCAGCAGCGGTCGCGCGTCGGACGGCACGGGTGGTGGCGAGAACACCAGCGGTAATTGATTGGCGGGCCCTTAAGCCCCTGAAGACGATCGTTGCAAGGCCGTCGCAAAGAAAACTCGCAGCCCCTGTCGTGAAACGAACTGCTCCATCGTCAGTGAAGGCGAGGCTCGATCGGCACAGGATCGAGCCTCGCCTGCTTGCGCTCGGCGGTGTCAGTTCGCGAGGCTTTTGGTCGGCGCTGTCTGCAGCGTGTAATCGCCATCGCCGACTGCTTCGATCTGGCGGCGGAACGAGAACGTAAAGCCCGGCCACAGCGCGGTGATCTTGCCGCTGCGATGCTTGTACCAGCTGTTGCAGCCCGTGGACCAGGCCGAGGTTTCGAGCCTCTGCTGCAGGGCGTGATTGAAGCCGTCCTGCACCGCCGCCTTGATCTCGAGCGCCTGCGCCTTGCCGCGCAGTTTCGCCAGCAGCCGGCGAATCAGCGAAACCTGGCTTTCGATGATGTAGACCATCGAGGTGTGGCCCACGCCGGTGTTGGGGCCCACGATCAGGAACAGATTCGGAAAGCCTTTGACCAGCGTGCCCAGGTAGGCTTCTTCGCCGCCGCTCCATTCCTGCGCCAGGCTGCGTCCGCCGCGGCCGCGCACCACCGCGCCGATGGGATTGTCGGTGGCGTAGAAGCCGGTGCCGAAGATCAGGCAGTCCACTTCGCGTTCCTGGCCGTCGGCGGTGACGATGCTGTGCTCGCGAATCTCGGCAATGGGCGCATCGACCAGATCGACGTTGCGACGCCCCAGCGCCGGATACCAGTCGTTGGAGATCAAAATGCGCTTGCAGCCGATCAGATAGCCCGGCGTCACCTTGCGCTTGAGCGTCGGATCGACCACCTGCCGGTTGATGTGGAACTCGGCCACTTTCTGAAACAGCTTCATGAAAGCCGGCTGCACCACGAAGCCGAACACGCGTGCCTCGTGGCCCCAGTAGATCATCGCGCGATACAGCTTGCGCCAAAGCGGCCAGCGCGCGAAGCGCGATTTCTCGGCCTGCGAATAGGCGCGATCGGGGCGCGGGATGATCCAGTTCGGCGTGCGCTGGTAGACATCGAGCCGCGCCACCTTGGGCGCGATCTCGGGCACGAACTGGATCGCCGACGCGCCCGTGCCGATCACCGCCACACGCTTGCCGGCGAGCTCGTAGTCGTGGTCCCAGCGCGAGGAGTGGAAGGTCTTGCCGGCGAAGCGTTCGATGCCCGCGATCTCGGGCAGCTTGGGTTCGGCCAGGCCGCCGTTGGCCAGCACCAGCGAGCGCGCGCTCAGCTGGCTCACCACGCCCTGGCGGCTGATGCGGATATGCCAGAGCTGATGCACCTCGTCGTAGTCGGCGCCCTCGAAGGTGGTGGAAAAGCGCACCTTGGGGAGCAGCTCATGGCGCTCGGCGATGTCGCGCAGGTAGGCATGCAGTTCGGGCTGCACCGGGTACTTGCGCGACCAGTCGGTCTTGGGCGCGAACGAAAACGAGTACAAATGGCTCGGCACGTCGCAGGCCGCGCCCGGGTAACTGTTGTCGCGCCAGGTGCCGCCGACGCTGTCGCCACGCTCGATCAGGACAAAGTTCTGTTCGCCGTCCTCGCGCAGCTTGAGCGCGATGCACAAACCACCGAAGCCGGTGCCGACGATGGCGACCTCGTAGTCGGGCCTGCCGACGCCCGACGGATTCTCGCTGATGCCCACGATGTGCTCTCCTCTCGTGCCGCTCTAAACTGACAACGGTCGATGTCAAAATAAGAATGACATCGATCACTGTCAAGTTCTCGCCGCCCGGCGGCAAGGGCTTCACGGCCAATCGTGGTGGACCCGATCCATCCCGATGCGGCAACGGGTCGCGTGCACGCAAAATCCGACCGCCAGGGCCAGAAAAATTTGCACAGCGGAAAGACGCGAAAAACCGCAATCACGAAAGAGCGGCGACGCGCGGTGGCGATGCAATCGGGCGGAGTGGGGGGGAGTTTCTGCCCGCGAGGATCGAACCGCGGCCGGCCGCGAAAAGTCGCTCAGCTGCCGCGCGTGTCCTTCTTGGGTTCGCCTTCGTCGAGGGCGCCGGGCTGCTGCTGCGCGGGACCGCGCTTGAGCAGTTCTTCGCGATGAACCGGAACGCCGGACGGCGCCCGAATCCCGATGCGTACCTGATTGCCCTTCATGCCCAACACGGCAACTTCGACGTCGTTGCCGATCAAAATACTCTCTCCGACCCGCCTGGTCAGTATCAACATTTGCTTCCCCGTTGCTGTCCTGCATTCCCTTGCAGAACCTGTATCCGGTCGTGCTCCCCCGAGCGGCGACTGGCCTGAGTCCACAGTATGGCAGTTTGTGTTCAGCAACACCGGATCAGTTTGTCACCTGCCGATGCAACCACCGTCTGAGTCGCAGCAACTGCTCGGGCTGGGCGTGATCGTGACGCCAGACCAGGAAGTAGCGATTGGGGTCGGCGATGGCGACGTCGAACAGGCGCACGAGCCGGCCTTCTGCCAGGTCGCGCTGCACCAGCGCACGGCGCGACAGGGCGATGCCCTGGCCCGCGGCGGCGGCGTCGATGATCAGCGCGGCGTCGGTATAGCTGAGCCCGTGGCCCGGCTCGCGCAGCGACAGGCCGGCTGCGTGCAGCCAGGGTTCCCAGGGCTGCCAGGGGTTATGGATCAGATGGCAGTCGGCCAGATCGGCCGGCGTCTGCGGCAGCCGCCCGTCGCGATAGCGCGGACTGCAGACGGCGAACAGCTCGTCGTCCATGAGCAGCTCCTGCTGCACGCCGGGCCAGCCACCGTGACCGTAGCGGATCGCCAGGTCGATGCCGTCGCGTTCCAGGTCGACCAGCGCCATGCTGGGATTGATCACCAGATCGACGTCGGGATGCTCGCTCGCGAAGTGGGCCAGGCGCGGCAGCAGCCAGCAGCGCGCCAGCGACGGAATGGTGCTCAGCGTCAGCGCCACGCGCGGCGATTCGGGCAGCCGGATGCCAAGGCCATTTTCGACCTGGCCCGACTGGAGGCGCTGCCACAGC